>CAYNLL010000216.1:3606-5851 GCA_964398015.1 uncultured Opitutaceae bacterium
CTGCGCTCCCGGGCGGGCCGGCCCCCCAATTGGCCCCGCCGTCCCCCGAGCCGCACACCGCATAGGCCATCGCGGCCCTCGGGTCCTCCTGTCCCGCCGCCGCGATCGCCTTGAGCGCGTCGGCGGTGCGGTCCAGCATCGCCTCGGTGTCCGTCGAAAGGTGCCACCGCGCGCCGTCGGGCCAGACGGTCACGTCGGCGCTAAACCCGCCAGTCCTCCATGAGGGCGCGACCGCGTCGAGGAGCGCCTCCCGCGCGACCTTGTTCTCCAGGACGGACTCGCCGCCTGCCTCGATCGTCCCGTTCACCGCGCGCAGCGCGTGGAGCGAGTGGTGAGTCAGCTCGACGAAAACCTGGGTGTTGTCGGACGCGGGCATCGTCGATCAGGCGTGGGCCATCCAGCTTCTCATGCCTTGACGAAATGCTTCATGTTCTCCTGGAGCTGCCGGTGGCGCTCCTCGAACATGACCTCCTTGGCCGCGAGCGATGCGAGCTGAGCCTCCATCTTAGAGCGCTGCTCGGAGAGCTGCGCCTCCGCCCGGGCAAGAGAGTCGGCGGTGGCCTGGAGCTTCGTCATCTCGATCTCGAGGCTGGCCTCCTTCTTCTGCACCTCGGCCTCCCGTACCTTCACCCCGGCCTCGATCTCGTGGCGGATGACGCCGAGCTTCGTCCTGAGCTCGGCGAGCGCCTGGGCCTCGGCCTTGAGCTTCGCCTGCCCCGCGGCGCTCTCCCGCGCGAACACCGCCCTTTCCGCGTCGAGGGCGGCGCGGTCGGCTGCGATCTGGGCGCGGGCTGCGGCCATCGCCGCCCTCTCCGCGGTGATCTCCTCCTCGCGCTTGGCGGAGTCGGAGCTCCGTGCCGCGGCCTCGGACTTGCCGACATCGGTCTTGAGCCGAGCGACCTTGGCCTCGAGCTGGGCGCACTCCTCCTCGAGGTCCTTGACCTTCTTGGCGGCGTCGGCCTGCAGCGCCCGCGAAATGGCAAACGCCGCCTTCGCCGCCGCCGCGGACGCTGCGATCTCGGCCTCGAGGGCCGTTCGGTCCTTCTCAAGCTTCGCCTGCAGGAGGGACGCGTTCGCCTCGCGCCTCGCTAGCACCTCTTCGCGTTCCGCGGGGGTCATGTTTGGGCGGGCCGTCCCTCGGGCTCGGGCGACGCGGGTGCGGCCCCGTGGGTCGGGTTGGCGGTTGGGTATCTTTCCAGCACCATCTTTTGCCTAATTGTCGGAATCCGGCTGATTAAGCCAAGATTTTCCATTCCGGGAGCCGGTGTCAAATAGCATGCAGGGCCGACTTGGAGACTGCCAGGGCCGCCTCCTTCAGCGCCTCGGCCATCGTGGGGTGCGCATGGATCGTGCGGCCCATGTCCTCTGCGCTTCCCCCGTAGGCCATGTGCGTCACCACCTCCGCGATCAGCTCGCCTGCGCCCCGGCCGATGATCTGGGCCCCGAGAATCCGGTCCGTCCCGGAATCGGCCACGATCTTCACGAATCCGTCGGTCGAGTCGTTGGCGATCGCGCGCCCGTTGGCCGCGAAGCTGAACTTGCCGACATTCACATTGATCCCCTTCGCCCTGGCCGCGTCCTCGCCGATGCCGACGCTGGCGAGCTCGGGGTCCGTGTAGACGACCGCGGGGACAAGGTCCCAGTCCACGTGGCCGGCTTTCCCGGCGATCCACTCGGCCACAGCGACCCCGTCCTCCTCCGCCTTGTGCGCGAGCATGGGCCCGGCGACGACGTCGCCGAGCGCCCATATGCCGGCGACGCCGGTCCTCAGGCGGCCGTCCACCCGGACCCGGCCCCTCTCGTCGAGCGCGACGCCGGCCTTCTCAAGGCCGAGGCCCTCCGTGTACGGCCGGCGCCCGACGGCGACGAGGACCTTGTCGGCCGGGAACTCCATGACCTTGCCGTCGCGCTCCGCCGTCAGGACCGTCCCGGCTGCGCCGGTCCGCAGCCCGGTGACGCTGGCCCCGGTCTCGATCCGCAGGCCCTGCTTCTGGAGGAGGCGCGCGAATGCCCGCACGATGTCGTCGTCGAAGGCCGCGACGATCTTGGGGAGGAACTCGACCACCGTGACCTCGCTGCCGAGCCTCGCCCAGACCGAGCCAAGCTCGAGCCCGATGGCGCCGCCCCCGACGACCACGAGCCTTTTGGGGGGCCTCTCGAACGCGATCGCCTGGTCGCTCGAGACGACCGTTTCTCCGTCGAATTTCATGAAGGGCAGTTCCACCGGCGCGGATCCGGTCGCGAT
>CAYNLL010000217.1:0-5843 GCA_964398015.1 uncultured Opitutaceae bacterium
CCATCGTGCACGACGGCGCGGAGTTCTTCCAGTCGGGGACCCTCTCGGCAGACGATCCTCGTCCCATCACCGCCGACACCCTGTTTGAGATGGGCTCGGTCTCGAAGGTGTTCACCGCCCTCCTGCTGGCGGAGAGCGAGCGCCTCGGCAGGGTCTCCCGAATGGACCCGGTGGCAAAATACCTTTTGCCCCCGGACGACCCCGCACAGGCGGCGCTGGCAAAGATCACGCTTCTCTCCCTGACGACGCACACCTCGGGGCTTCCCCGGATGCCCTCGAACTTCGGCGCCGCCGCCGGCGGCCCGGACCCCTACGCGGCGTATGGCGACAACGACCTCATCGCGGCGCTTCGCGCGGATGGTCCGGCCGCGCCCGCCGGCAGCACGGTGGCCTATTCGAACTTTGGCGCGGCGCTGCTGGGGGAGGCCCTGGCAAGGGCGTGGGGTGTGCCCTATGCGGAAGCCCTTTCCGCCCATGTGCTCGCGCCCCTAGGCATGCGGGCCACAAGCGTTGGAATGGCGGGGATTCCTCCTCCGGCGGGCCTGGCCCCGGGCCACGCCAACGGAAGGGCAGTCCCCAACTGGACCTTTGAGGCCTTCGCCCCCGCAGGGGCACTGAGGAGCTCCGCGCGGGACATGGCCGTGTTCCTTGCAGCCTGCCTTGGAAAGGGCGGCAGCCCCCTGCGCTCCGCCTTCGTCTCGACCCTGCAGCCAGAGTTCGAATCCGCGGAAATGGGAGGCCACATCGGCATGGGCTGGCTGCTGTCCGACATGGAAGCGCCTCGGATCGCCTGGCACAACGGCGCCACCGCAGGGAGCCACACGTTCTTGGCCTTCTGCCCTGCCTCGGGGGCTGGCGTCGCCATCCTTTCCAACATCCAGAGGCCCTCGGAGGCGCTGGGCTTCGGACTGCTGGGCTCCAAGCCCCCGCATCCCCCGGCCGAAGTCGTGGCCAACGCGGCCGGCTTCGTCGGCCGCTACGCCCTGTCGCCGGTGTTCTCCATCGACATCACCGAGGCGAACGGCGGCCTGCGCGGCCAGGCCACGGGCCAGCCCCCGTTCGGGCTGCGCAGGATCGCCCCCGACCGCTTCTCCGTTGCGGGGGTGGTCGCCGAGATCTCCTTCGAGCGGGACGCCTCGGGCGTCGTCTCGGCCCTGGTGCTCCACCAGAACGGCCTCGACCAGCGCGCGCCCCGCGGCGAGCTCCCTCCCCCGCCGAATGAGGTGGCCCTGCCCGCCGAGACCCTCGGGGAATACGCCGGGCGCTATCCGCTGAGCCCGGCGTTCGTGATCACGGTCACCGTGGAGGACGGCGCCCTGTTCGCCCAGGCCACGGGGCAGGGCAAGTTTCCGGTGTTCGCATCGGCCAGGGACGAATTCTTCTACAAGGTGGTTGCCGCGCAGCTCAGCTTCCAGCGCGACGCCGCGGGGCGGGTCACAGGCCTCGTCCTCCACCAGAACGGAAGGAACATGCCGGCCACGAAGGCCCCCGACTAGCCGGAGCACGCCGCCGCGGGCGCCAGGGCGGCCTGGATCAGGATGTTGGCGAGCGTGATCAGCCCGCCGCCCACCAGGAGCGACGCCGTCGCGCGCTCGTTCGCATAGGCGACAGCCGTGCCCGCCGAAAGCATCGCCGGCAGGAAGAGCGCGAACACCGAGGCGAAGATCGGCTCGACGCAGTAGATCAGGCCGGCCTCGGTCGCCGTGATCCGGGGCTGCCACCGCGTCATGATCGTGAACGCTCCGATGGTGCACACGAGCGTGAGCGCCAGGGTGAGGGCGTCCCAACGGGGCGACTCCCACGGCACGAGGAGCGCCCCCGCGCTGGGCGCGGTCGCCGCCGCGAGCACCGCAAACGCGGCGGCCTGCACCGCGAACATCACCAGGGTGACCGGTCCCGGGCGGTTGCCCGCATACTTTCTCCGGCCCACCCACACGATCTGGCCGGTGAAGAACACGGAGCACAGCAGGGTCTCCCACTCGCCTCGCCCCAGCCTGAGCGTGCGCCAGTCAAGGCGCCCGAGGATCCCGACCCCGATGATCACCAGGGCGCAGCACGCCCAGACGAGCGCACCCGGGTTCCGCCGGCGCCGCAGCGCAATCGCGACAGGGATGAGGATGGCCGAGAACTGCGTGAGGAAGGCCGACGTCGACGCGGCCGTGCTCTTCATGGCGTCGGTCTGAAGGAGCGTCCCGGCCGCGGCGAAGGCCCCTATCCCAAGGCCCTGGCGGACCTCGGCGGCTGTCGGTCGGGCGCCCCTCCTGAACACGAGCAGCAGGGCCACGGCGGCCAGGAACCTCGGGGCCACGGCCATTGCGGTCACAAACCCCGGGCCCGCCTCCGGGAGGTACGCCCTGTTCAGGGAGGTGATCATCTTGATCACGGGAAAGCTCAGGCCCCAATAGACGTTCGCCAGCAGCAGCATGAGAAGCGCCCGGGTTCGCTGGGGATCTGGTGTTGCGGTCATGGCCATGGGCGGGCTTGGCGGCGGGCTTGAAGCCTGACCGCGGCGCCATCGCCAGCCAAGGCGTAACGGGGCGTAAATTAACACGGCTGGCGCCGAGACGTCTCGACATCGACAACGCCAGCAGCCACTCATCTCCGAGCAAACCCCTGCAAAATGCCGAAAACGGGAGACGAAAGGCGACTGTCCAAAAAAGCCTACGAGGCCCGCCTCCCAGACGTCCGCGCAGCCCTTGTGAGGATGCAGGTCGAGCTCAAGTCGGCGCGCTTCCCGGTGATCCTGGTCGTGGCCGGGGTCGAGGCCTCGGGCAAGGGCGACGTTGTCAACATCCTCAACGGATGGCTTGATCCCCGCGGGTTCGAGACCTTCGCGTTCCACGAGCCCACCGACGAGGAGAGGGACAGGCCGCCGATGTGGCGGTATTGGAGGACGCTCCCTCCCGGGGGGCGCATGGCGATCTACTCGGGCGGCTGGCACACCGACGCGCTCCAGGAGGACCCCCGCACCGCGCGTGAGCTTGCGCAGTTCGACGCGACGCTGCGAAGGATCTCCTGGTTCGAGGGGCAGCTCGCGGCCGCGGGGGCGCTGATCGTGAAGGTGTGGCTCAACCTGTCAAAGGAGGCGCAGAGGGGCCGGCTGAGGGACCTGGAGTCAGATCCCAGGACGTCATGGCGCGTCACGCCGGAGGACTGGAAGAGCCAGCGCGACTACGAGCGCCTCGGCCGCCTCGCCGAGCGCATGCGCGGCGCGACGCACCAGCCCGGCGCGCCCTGGTACCTGGTCGACGCCGAGGACCCCCGCTCGCGCAACCTCGCGGTCGCCGACATCCTCCTCTCCCGCTTCCGCATCCACATGCGCGCCCAGGGCCGCGCCAAGGCCGCGGGCCGGTCCAAGAAGCGGGTCGTTCCCCTTCGCCCCGCGGGCCTGCGCCGCCTCCTCTCCCTCTCCCTCGAGAACAAGCTTTCCCAGCCCGCCTACGAAAAGAAGAGGGACAAGTGGCTCGGGCGCCTGAACCGGGTCGTCCGCGCCGCCGGCCAGGAGCGGCGCTCGATCGTCTGGGTTTTCGAGGGCTGGGACGCAGCGGGCAAGGGGGGGGCGATCCGCCGGCTTACGGACGCCATCGACGCGCGCGACTTCAGGGTCATCCCGGTCGCGAAGCCGACCGACGAGGAGAAGGCCCACCATTACCTCTGGCGATTCTGGAGGCACCTGCCGCGGGCCGGGATGATCACCATCTACGACCGCTCATGGTACGGCCGCGTCCTCGTCGAGCGCCTCGAGGGCTTCGCCACCGAGGCAGAATGGAAGCGGGCCTACCGCGAGCTCAACGAGTTCGAGCTCGAGCTCTCCGAGCACGGCGTGATCGTGCTCAAGTTCTGGCTGCACATCAGCAAGGACGAGCAGCTGTGTCGTTTCCGCGACCGCGAGACCACGACGTACAAGCGGCACAAGATGCAGCAGGAGGACTGGCGCAACCGGCGCAAGTGGCAGTCCTACGAGATCGCCGTCGGCGACATGCTCGCACTCACGAGCTCACGGCACGCCCCCTGGCACCTCGTCGCCGCAAACAACAAGCGCCACGCGCGCCTCGAGGTCATCAGGACCTCCTGCCGCCAGATCGAGACGGCGCTCGGACTCTAGCCCAAGGGGCACAAAAAACCGCCGCGGTGGGGTGACCGCGGCGGCAAAGGTGCGAGACGCTTCCCGTGGGCTCAGGAGACGTGCTGCGAGACGAGCTTTGTCAGCTCGAAAATGTCGACCCGGCCCTTGCCCAGAACGGCCTTGAGGTTGGCGTCGGCGTTGATCTGCCTCTTGTCCTTCTTGTCCTGGAGGTTGTTCTTCTTGATGTAGTCCCAGAGCTTCTTTGTGAGCTCCGTGCGCGGCAGCGGCTTTGAGCCGACGATGACGGAAAGGACTGCGTCCGGCTGAACCGGCTTCAGGAATGCGGAGTTGGGTTTACGAGCGGTTTTTTTGGCCATATTGGATTCTGGTTTAGGGGTTCTTCCTCTGTACGCAACGCCTTTCTAGAGGGAAAAACGCGCGTTTTCCGAGAAAAAACTTGTCGGGTTTCATGAAATCCCCCTCGGGTCAGCGCCGGTCGTCCACCTGCACGAACTGCCGGTACAGGGCCGCGTAGTGGCCCCCCTTGGCCAGCAGCTCGGGATGCGTCCCACGTTCGATGATACGGCCCTGGTCGAGGACGAGCACGAGGTCCGCGCTCCGGATCGTGCTGAGGCGGTGGGCCACCACGAAGCTCGTGCGCTCGCGCAGCAGCAGCGCGAGCGCGCGCTGGAGGCGGGCCTCCGTCAGCGCGTCGATCGAGCTCGTCGCCTCGTCGAGGATGACGATCCTGGGGTTGGCGAGGAGGGCGCGTAGGAAGCAGATGAGCTGCCGCTGGCCCACCGAGATTCCCGATCCGCGCTCCCCCACCTGGGTCTCGAGCCCGTCCTGCATCTCCTCCAGGATGTCGCGGCAGCCGAGGCTCTCGGCGGCCTCCTGGACCTCCCTGAGCGTCGCGCCCGGCTTGCTGAGGCGGATGTTCTCGAGCAGCGAGCCGCTGAAGAGGAAGTTCTGCTGCTGCACCATCCCCATTTGGTGGTGGAGCGAGCGCGCCGTGACGGAGCGCACCTCCCTGCCGTCGACGAGGACTTCGCCCCGCGTGGGTAGATAGAACTTGGATACAAGATTGATGATTGAGCTCTTTCCGCTACCGGTATGCCCGACGAGGGCGACGGTCCTGCCCGGCTCGGCGGTGAAGTTGACATCGTGCAGGACGAGCTTCGCCGGGTCGTAGCCGAAGGAGACGCCCCGGAACTCCACCCGGGCGCCCACCGCGCCCCTCGGGCCCGCGGCCGTCCTCGGGTCGGGCAGGGCCGTGGCCTCGGGCGCGTCCTCCCAGTCGGGGACCGTGTCGGTCAGCCGGAAGATCCGCTCGGCGCTGGCCATTGCGAGCAGGCCCTGGTTGTACTGGTTGCCGATGATCGTGATCGGCGAGAAGAAGATGTTCGCCATCAGGAAGAACATGATCAGGTCGTCCGCCTGCATGTTGCCGTGGAAGATGCGCCAGCCGCCGACGATCAGGAGCGTCGCCACGAAGAACTGGCTGTTGAGCTCGAGAATCGGGGCGAGCACGGCCGACGTCCTCGCGAGCGCGATGTTGAACCGGGAGTGGTCGGAGAGGAGGCTGCGGAAGAGGCCGGCGTTGGTGTCCTGCCGGACGAAGCCCTGGGTCACCCGGATGCCGTTCACCGACTCCGCGAGCGTCGCCGTGACCCGGCTGAAGCTCTCCTGCGAGGCCCGCGTCAGCCTGCTGAACTTCATCCGGAAGTGGTTGTTCACGAGCCAGAGCACCGGCGCCATGGACACCACGACCAGGAAC
>CAYNLL010000218.1:0-5843 GCA_964398015.1 uncultured Opitutaceae bacterium
GAGATCCACCGCGCGGTCTCCGGGTTCATCGACGGCGCGTCGGCCATCCGCCATGTCGCCCTGGAGCAGACGATCTACGTCCAGAACTTCCAAACGGCGCAGATCATGGGAGCCGCCCGCGGCGCGGCGATCGCGGCCGTGGCCATCCGCGGGCTTCCCGTCTTCGAATATCCCCCGCTCCGCGTGAAGCAGGCCGTGACCGGCTCGGGCAGGGCGAGCAAGGAGCAGCTGTCGCGCACGGTGATGGCGCTCCTCGGCCACGGCAGGACGCTCGCGCCGGACGAGGCGGATGCCGCGGGCGTGGCCCTGTGCCACGCGTTCACCTGGCAGCCCTGAGGCGCCGCCGGGTTCAGCCCAGGACCGCCTTCAGCACCTTGCCGAGGTCGGTGACCCTGTAGGGCTTGGTCAGGTAGCCGCAGAAGCCCATGTCGAGGTATTGGCGCGCCATGTCCTCGTTGTCGTAACCGCTGGACACGATCGCCCGGACGTCCGGGTCCAGCTCGCGAAGGTGCCCGAAGGCCTCCTCGCCGCCCATCCCTCCGACGACTGTCAGGTCCATGATGACGGCATCGTAGGGGCGCCCGATGTTGAGGTAGCGCTTGTAGAGCGTCAGGGCGTCGGCGCCGTTCTTGGCGATGTCGAACTTGTAGTCGAGGCTCTCCAGCATCGACGCGGTCAGCGAGCAGATGTCGTCGTCGTCATCCATGAAGAGGACCCTGCCCGTACCGAACCGCAGCGACGGGGCCGGCCGGGCCTGTACGTCCACGGGCTTGTCGGCCAGCGGCAGGAAGACGCTGAAGGCGGTTCCCTGGCCGACGATCGACTCGAGGCCGATCTCGCCGCCGTACTTGCGCACGATCGAGAGGACGGTCGCAAGGCCGAGCCCGGTCCCGTGCTTTTTCGTCGTGAAGAAGGGGTCCCATATCTTCTCGAGGTGCTCGGGCTTGATGCCGCTCCCGTTGTCGCGCACTTCGAACTCGACGTAGTTGCCCTCCTGGAGCGAGCCGACCTCGCCGGTCTTCACGCGCCTGTCGCCGGCCCTCAGCTGCAGGCGCGCCTTGTGCGGCGCCGGGGGCATCGCCTGCAGGGAGTTGACGATCAGGTTCTGGAAAACCTGCAGGATCTGCGCGCGGTCGACGCTCACCGCGCCGGTCCCCTCGGGCACGACCACGCTGATCTCCGCCGTGGAGCCGGCCGAGGCGATCTTCACGGCGTCGTCCAGGATCTCCTTCGAGTCGCAGGTGGAGATGACGCCCTTGCCCCCTTTTGCAAACATGAGCAGCTGCTTTGTCAGACCTTTCGCCGTGAGGCAGGCTTTTTCCGCGTCGGCGAGTTTGGACTGGTCGCGGTTGTCCTTGGCGAGCGAAAGGCCGCCGAGGACCGTGGTCAGCAGGTTGTTGAAGTCGTGGGCTATTCCGCCCGCGAGGAGTCCGAGGGACTCGAAGCGGTTCGCCTTGATGAGCTCCTCGGGCGTGAGGCTCATCTCCTCGGGGTTCCTGAAGACCACGACCACGCCGCTGGGCTTAGCATCGGGGCCGTAGCAGGCGCGGGCCGTCCACACGATGGGCACCGGACTGGCGCCCGCCACGTTGACCGACTGGTCGGAGATGAGGCCGAGGTTGCCGCTGGCCGAGAGGGCGCGCTCCGCGGGATGGTCGCCGGGCCTGCCGGACTGGCGCTCCACCAGGGCGAACACCTGGGAGAGCGGCTTGCCCGCAAGCCCGTCCAGGGGCTGGCAAAGGATCCGGGCGGCGGTCGGGTTGGCGAACGCCACGATGCCCTTGACGTCGGCCGCGATAACGCCCTCGGACAGCGCGGCGAGGAGCTCGGTGAAGATCGGCTGCGAGACCCCCGCTGCCGCCTCGGCCTGCGCGGGGGCGCCGGGGGAAGGCGGCGCACCCGCGGCGGACTCCTGCAGCGGGCATGCGTAGCCGACGGCGCGCGCGAGCGTGCGCTTGCGCGTCATCGACCGGCTGATCCCGACGATTGCGGGAATCGTCCGGCCGTCCACGGCGCGGAGATTGAGGGTCCTTGAGAACCAGGTCTGGCCGGGCGCCTGCGCCGTCACCCAGGCCTCAAAGCCGCCCTGCGCCACCTCGTCGCCCAGCGCCTCGCCCAAGGCCGCCGCGGCGTTCGCGGGATCGGGGCCGACACCCAGCAGCCGCTGCCACGCGTCGGAGAACCAGCTCGTCCCCGCCGCCACGTCCAGCTCGAACGCGGCGAGGGGCCCCTCGTCCGTGAGGGAGTGCAGGCGGGCGTCGCTGGTGAGCCCGGTCTCCTCCACCTCCTTGCGCTCCGTCGCGTCGATGTGGATCCCTATCACGCGCTCGGGCTCGCCCGAAACGTTCACCAGCTGGAGCCCGACGCACTGGATCCAGACCCAGTGCCCCAGCTTGTGCTTCATCCTGAATTCGACGCTGAAGGGGCGCGTGCCTATCTTGAACTTGCGGCCGGCCTTGTCCGGAGCGGCCGCCGAGTCCTCGGGGTGGAGAAGGTCGAGCCACGCCGCGTACGTGTCCGGGAGCTCGGCCTCGGCGTAGCCGAGCATCTTCTTCCACGCCGGCGAATACAGGACCTTCCCGGACGCAAGGTTCAGGTCAAAGAAGCCGACGGCGCCCTTCTCGGCGAAGAGCTGAAGCGCGGCGGCTTGGTCGTTCGGGGCGGGCAACTCGGCGGACGCCAGCTCGGTTGCGGGCTCGATCAGGACGATGTACCCCCCCGCGCTCCCCATCGCCTTCTCGGCGCGCACCGCCATGGGATGAGGCGCCCCCT
The DNA here is from genome assembly GCA_964398015.1 of uncultured Opitutaceae bacterium. GTDB lineage: Bacteria > Verrucomicrobiota > Verrucomicrobiia > Opitutales > Opitutaceae > Palsa-1447. The sequence goes on from CAYNLL010000218.1 coordinate 2,773, forward strand.
CGCGGGGCTGGATCTTCAGCACGGAACGCTTCTGCAGGATCGCCGAAATGATCACGTCCCACTGGGCCTGGACCATCTCCGGCTCGTCGGTCACGATGTCGAGCGCGAAGAGGCTCGGGAAGGAATCGCCCACAAGTTCCGCGGCACCGGCCTGCCAGATCAGCCTCGCCTCCTGGTTCGCCGAGACGACGGTCCCCTCATTGTCCAGGACCAGCACGGCGACTCGAGGGGCGTTTGCGCCCGTGTTCGAATTCATCAACGGCTGGGGTATCTGATGTGGGTTCACAATGCTCCACCATCTAGCCACTTTCGCACACGATTTGCGAGAAAATCGATAAAGGCGGGATGGTCATTTGGGCACAAAATTTTCTCAAAGTGTTCACCACCAGCAGATAAGAACGAATCGCGCCCCGTCATTGAAATTTCCTCGAGAGTCTCCAGGCAATCCGCGAGGAAACTGGGGCACATCACCAGCAAACGCTTCACACCGGCTTTTGGAAGTCGTTCAAGCTCAAAGTCCGTGAAGGGTGTGAGCCAGGGCTCGCCCGCAAGCCGCGACTGATACGAGACCGAGTACCGCGCAGGGTCGAGTCCCGCGCGCCGTGCGAACTCCGCCGTCGTGCGCAGGCACTGCGCCCTGTAGCACGTCGCGTGGGCGGTCGAACATGTGGTGCAGCAGTCGGCGACGATCGTGCAATGGGCGTGCGATGAGTCCGCCTTCCTGAGGTGGCGCTCGGGAATCCCGTGGTAACTGAAGAGCAGGTGGTCGTAGGGTCTCGCCAGGAAAGGCGCGGCGACGGCGTGGAGCATCTCGATGTAGTCGGCGTCTCCGTAGAACGGCTGCACGCAGCTGACCCGCATCGACGGGGCCTGCCGCGCGGCCTCCTCGTAGACACGGACGACGACGGTCTCCCAGGACGCCATCGCGTAGTGCGGGTACTGCGGAAAGAGCAGGACCTCGTCGCAGCCTTCCTTCACAAGCGCGGCCACGGCCGAGGCGATAGACGGGTTGCCGTAGCGCATCGCGATGTGGACCGGCACGCCCTCGCCGAGCGCCGCCGCGACCTTTCCCCTCACGCTCGCCGAGGTGGCGACCAGCGGTGAGCCCTCCGGCGTCCACACCCTCGAATACGCGTGAGCCGTCTTCTTCGGACGGGTCGGCAGGATGACCGCCTCCAGGAGCAGCCAGCGCAGCGGCGCGGGGGCGTCCAGCACACGCTCGTCGCCGAGAAACTCCCTGAGGTAGCGCCGGACGTCGGGAACCGACGTTGAATCCGGCGAACCCAGATTGACGATGAGGACGGCGCGCTTCGGCATCCCCTGATTCACCTTGGGGCGGGAGCCCGCGTCAAGCCGCACCTCGGCAGAATCGGATCATTCGGATGAGGGAATGCACGTTCTCGGGCGCGATCCTGTCCGTGACGACGGTCCTCGGGAAGTTGTGCTCGACGTCGAGGTGGACGCCGTCCTCGGCGCCGGGGCGCACGAAATCCTCGACAAAGTCCATCCCGCCGCGCGGCCGCATCCAACGGTAGTAGGGGTCCGGGTCCTCGGACTCGATCAGGACGTCGTCTCGCAGGAAGATGTGGCAGTAGAGGGTCAGGTCCCGGAACGACGAGAACCACGTGGGTGGATTCACCAGCTGATCTCGGATGATTAGCGTCATCGATGGCTATTAGTAGCAGGATTATTGCCTGATGACCACCAATCGGCATTTTTTCAGGTTCCTGCAGTCGACAGACTCCGCGCCCGCCGCTACCTTCTCGCCAGCCATGAGTTCTCCCATAAAGCCGGTACTCCTCGTCATCCGCGACGGATGGGGAAGCAATCCCCACTCCGAGCAGGATCCCTGCAACGCGACGCATCTCGCCGTCAAGCCGTGCGACGACATGCTGCACGCGCGCTATCCCGTGGCGCTGGTCAGGGCGAGCGGGCTCGACGTGGGCCTTCCCGACGGGGTGATGGGCAACAGCGAGGTGGGCCACGAGAACATCGGCGCCGGCCGCATCGTCTACCAGGAGCTGGTGCGCATCAACAAGCTCTTCTCAGACAAGCTGCTCGCGGTGAACCCGGTCTGGCGGGAGGCCGTCGGCCGCGTGAAGGCGCGGGGCTCGAGCCTCCACTTCATGGGCATCGTCTCGGACGCCGGCGTCCACGGCATGCTCGAGCACCTCTACGGCATGCTGGCCCAGGCGAAGGCCGACGGGGTCGCGCCCGCCAAGGTCTTCATCCACGCCTTCACCGACGGGCGCGACACGCCCCCGCAGAGCGGGCTGGGCTACGTCGGGCAGGTGGACGCCAGGTGCCGGGAGCTCGGGATCGGGCGGATTGCGTCGGTGTGCGGGCGTTTCTGGGCGATGGACCGCGACAACCGCTGGGAGCGGGTCGAGAAGGCCTATGCGCTGCTGACGGGCAAGAGGGCGGGCGCGACAGCGCCCGACGCGGAGTCGGCGGTGCAAGCCTACTACGACAAGCCGCTCAGCGCCACCCAGAACGGGGACGAGTTCGTGACCCCCACCGCGGTCGTCGGCCCGGACGGAAAGCCGATCGGCCCGATTGCCGATGGCGACGCGGTGGTCTTCTACAATTACCGCGGCGACCGGCCGCGCGAGATCACCAAGGCGTTCGTCCTGGACGGGTTCAAGGAGTTCGACCGCGGCCCGAAGCTGGACCTCTACTACGCCACGATGACCGAGTACGAGGCCGGCCTCCCGGTCCACGTGATCCTCTCGAAGCCCGAGAAGCTCAGGAACATCCTGGGCGAGGTGGTCGCCAATGCCGGGCTCGCCCAGTTCCGCTGCGCCGAGACCGAGAAGAACCCGCACGTCACCTTCTTCTTCAACAACTACCGGAAGGAGCCGTTCAAGGGGGAGGAGCGGGCGTGCCCGGCGAGCCCCAAGGTCCCGACCTACGACCTCCAGCCCGAGATGGCCGCGGGCGCGGTCACGGCCCTTGCCCGGGTGGCGATCCTTTCGGGCAAGTACGCGCTCATCGTCGTCAACTACGCCAATCCCGATATGGTGGGGCACACCGGGTCGCTTCCGGCCGCCATCAAGGCGGTCGAGGCGGCG
>CAYNLL010000219.1:0-5842 GCA_964398015.1 uncultured Opitutaceae bacterium
CCCTTCTACATGAGGCTCAATGACGACGAGAGGACTGTGACCGCGATGGATGTCTTGGTGCCCGGGATCGGAGAGATCGTGGGCGGCAGCCAGCGTGAGGAGCGTGCGGACATTCTTGAGGCCAGCATCCGCAGGCACGGCCTCGATCCCAAGGACTACGGCTGGTACATGGACCTGCGCCGATGGGGCACCGTGCCGCACGCGGGCTTCGGCCTCGGGTTCGAGCGGATGTTAATGTTCGCGACGGGCGTGCAAAACATCCGCGACGTGATCCCTTTTGCCCGCACCCCGGGCAACGCGGCCTTCTGAGCGGATTAGGCCTCCGTAGCCGTCGTGCACCGAGGAGCCCTTCGCTCCCGGCGGATCACTTTTCCGACTGGCCGTTGCGCCTCGCCCGGGCCTCGGCGAGGATTCCCTGGACCTCGTCTGCCGGGACCTCCTCGTAGCGGCTGAAGTTCTCGGAGTGGCGGCCCCTTCCGCTGGTCAGCGACCGCAGGGTCGTGCTGTAGTGATGGAGCTGCCGGTAGGCCACGGTGGCGCGGATCGCCTGGAAATGGCCGTCGGTGTCTATCCCGAGGACGTGCCCGCGGCGCGCCGAGAGGTCGCCGAGGACGGCGCCCACGTATTCCGCGGGGGTCGTGATGGCAACCGTGTAGAGCGGCTCGAGCAGGCACGGCGAGGCGTTTGCGAAGGACTCCTTGAAGGCGTGGTAGCCGGCGACCTGGAAGGCGATGTCCTTCGAGTCGACCGGATGCATCTTGCCGCCGTAGAAGTCCACCGTGACGTCGGTGATCCGGAAGCCGGCAAGGACGCCCTCGTTGGCGACGGTGCGCACGCCCTTCTCAACCGAGGGGACGAACACCCTGTCAACGTCGTTTCCGACGAGCGACTCGGTGAAGACCACCCCGCTGTCGCGCGGCCCTGGGGAGATCCGCAACCACACCTCCGCGAACTGCCCGGCTCCGCCGGTCTGCTTCTTGTGGCGGTAGCGGGACTCGGCCCGCGCCCGGATCGTCTCGCGGAAGGGTACGCGAGGTTCCTCAAGCTCAACGCTGACCCCGAACCTGCGCTCCAGCCGCTCGACGATCACCTCGAGGTGAATCTCGCCCTGGCCGGAGATGATCGTCTGGTGCACCTCGTCGTCCACCCGGTAGCGGAAGGTGGGGTTCTCCAAGTGGAGGGTCGCTAGGCCGACCGCCAGCTTGTCCTCGTCGCCCTTGGAGCGGAGCCTGAGCGCAACGTGAATATTGGGGTGGGGGTATTCCACCCTCGGCAGCTCCACGATGAAGCGGGGGCTGCACAAGGTGTCGCCGGTGTGGGTGTCGCGCAGCTTGACCGTGGCTCCGATGTCGCCCGCACTGAGCGCGGCGACCGGGACGCGCTCCTTTCCGTTGAGGAGGTAGAGCTGCCCCAGGCGCTCGGTCATCTGGCGGGTCCGGTTGAACAGCTCGTCTCCGCCGCGCAACTTCCCCGAGTACACCCTGATGAGCGACAGCTCCCCGACGCCGGGCTCGTTCATGGTCTTGAAGACGTAGGCGACGGGCTCCTGCCGGGAAAGCGACACCGTGCCGGGCAGCCCGTCCGAATCCCGCGCGGGCACGTCGGCCCTGTCCTCGGGCGAGGAGCCGTACTTGGCGATGAAGTCCATCAGCCGCGCGACGCCGACATTGCGCTCGGCGGAGACGGAGAACAAGGGAACCAGAACCTGGTCCTGGACCGCCTTGTGGAGCCCCGCCCTCAGCTCGTCCTCGCTCAGGACGCCCTGGTCGAAGAACCGCTCCATCAGGGCGTTGTCGGACTCGGCTACATATTCCATCAGCTGCCCGTGGAGCTCGTGCACGCGCTCCGACAACGCTCCGTCGCAGGGCACTTCGCTGTAGCGGCCGTTGCCGCCCGGCTTGTACGTGACGACTTCGTTGCGCAGGACGTCGAGGACCCGGCTGAAGCCGGGTCCCGCGTCGAGCGGGATCGTCATGGGGAAGACGTTCTTGCCGAAATGTTCGCGCGCGCCGGCCAGCGCCGCGTCGAAGTCCACGTTCGCCTTGTCGAGCGCGTTGACCGCGATGACCTTGGGCAGCCCGTAATGGGTGGCGTAGTCCCATACCGCGTCCGTCCCGACCCCGAGGCCGTGGGCGGCGTTGACGACGACGAGCGCAAAGTCCCCGACGCGCAGGGCGCCGATCCCTTCGCTGATGAAGTCCGCGTAGCCGGGTGTGTCGATGATGTTGAGCTTGCGGCCCAGCCAATCGGTGTGGAGGAGCGAGGCGTGGACGGAGATTCCATGCTGCCGCTCGCTCGCGTGATAGTCAGAGGCCGTTGTTCCTGCGGCGATGTTGCCCAGGCGGCCGATCCGTCCGCTGCACAGGAGCATGGCCTCGCAGAGCATGGTCTTGCCGGCGGCGGCGTGTCCGACGACGGCAAAATTCCGCAGCTCGGGAGTGCGGTATTCATCCTTCATGGGGGGTGGGGTTGGGGCCGTATCGGCCCGCCTGCGATTTTCGACAGGAATCGCTGCGAAGGCGACACGCGAATCCGGGCATGGCGGGGTAAATTGCCCTGGGCAAGGGTTCGGGCGGCAGGCCGCCAAGGCGGCCCCTTTTCAGATTAGGACACCCCTGCCGCTGCGGGCTTCCCCGCTGGGCCCCCGGGGCCTTCGCGCAGCACCGAGAGGAACTGCTCCGCTCCGCGGCTCTGGTAGCGTTGCATGTGCCTGAGGACAGCGATCTCGCGGACGGGCTCGGCGTCCGCCAGGGAGATGTAGACCAGCGAGTCGCTGTCAGAGGGGGACTTCGCCCCGTTCGGGAGGATGGAGATGCCGGCGCCGATGCCGACGAGTGCCTTGACGGTGGCCACCTGGGCGCAGCGCGAGCCGATCTTGGGCTCAAAATGATAGTCGCCGCAGAACTGCCGGATCCTGTCGGTCAGTGAGCTCGACGAGCCCATCAGGATGAAGGTCTCAAGCGTCAGGTCGGCACCGGTCACATGGGGCTTCGAGGCAAGGGGGTGACCCTTGGGCACGGCGAGGATAAGAGGTTCCTTCCAAAGAACTTCCACATTGATCATGGCGTTGCGCACGGGCGTAGCCGTCAGGGCGAGGTCCAGTTCACCGGCGAGGAGGTCATGGATCAGGATTTGTTTAAAATCTTCCCGAATAACAACTTGGAGATTTGGGTGACGTTCCCTGCAGCGCGTGATGAGGCCGGGAAGGACATAAGGGGCGAGGGTGGGGATGGCGCCCACGGTGATCCTTCGCTCCAAGGACGGGTGATCGCTCAGCTCCTTTGTGGCGTCCTCGATCTCAAACAGGATGCGCCGGGCGCGTTCGATGAATACAGTGCCGGCCTCCGTGAGCACTGCCTTGCGTCCAAGGCGGTGGAAAATCTTGTGGCCAAGTTCCTTTTCAAGATTTATTATCTGTTGGCTTAAAGATGGTTGGGCTATGTGTGATTTGGCGGCTGCCCGTGTGAAATTCCCTGCCTCGGCGACCGCGAGCACGTATCTGAGCTGGCTTAGTTCCATAGGTATAGCCTATCAAAGCTATAGGCAGCTGCAACTACCATTAATGGTTTTTGGGTGTATTATCCTCCTCCCATACCGATAGAGGTACGGGACAAACCAAGAATACATCATATGAAAACCAAGATCGTTTATGCGGCCACCCCGGCGATTCTCGCCATAGCCGCGCTTTTGCTTTCTTTCCGTTCCTTGAACGCGGACAACGTCTTCGCAGGGCTATTCTGCGTGGCCGGCCTGACCGCCGTTCTGCTGCTCGATTACCGGGTGGACCTTAAGAAGTTCACCCGCCGGTAAGCGCCGGTCGAGATTCCAAATTCAAGGGCCCGGAGCAATCCGGGCCCTTTTCTTTACGCCTGCGGCAGCGGGGGAACGCCCCTTGCCGCCCTCTTGAGGAAGGCCGCGATCACCAGGGAGATGAGCAGTCCAAAGATGAACCCGATGATCAGGCCCATCAGCGCCACCGCGACGGGCGAAGAGAACAGCCGGATCATCTTCTCGGCCTGGTCGAGCTGGTTGCCGCTGATGCCCTTCGCCTGGAGCTTGTCGAGCTGGTTCTGGACCAGCACGTCGGTGTAGCCGGTGTTGATGAAGGCCGTGTAGACGTAGTTGAAGATAGACCCGAGAATCGCCGCGACCAGCGAGATCTGGACGCCGGAGCCAAAGGCCTTCCCGTAGCCGAAATCCTCAGATTCCGGAACCTCGGCCCTCCGCGCCTTAATGCCGAGGGCGGTGACCGTCACGCCGATGGCGAGGCCGCCCAGGCCGCCGACCCACTGCGCCGCGGGAAGCTTTGCGGGATCGGAATGCAGTCCAAGGAAGTAGATGACGAGGGTCAGCACGGCGGTGGCGACCGCGAGGATCAGGCCGAACAGCGAATTTGTCTTCATGGGGGGGCAGTGTGGGGTTGGAGCTTGGAAAATGGGGCAGGGGGCTCACGCCTCGATCCCGTGGTCGGACGGCGGATCCTCGCTGGGGGGGCGCCCCTCCGCCGGTCCTGCAGCCGGGGACGCGGGGGCGGCGGGCGCCTGCGGGACGATGCCCGCCGCGGGGGGGAGGAAGGGCTGGGCCGGCTTGGCCGGCGCCTCGTCCATGGCCCGCTTGAACTCGTGCTCCACGTCGCTCGCCGCCTTCTTGAACTCCTTCATCGCCTTCCCCATGCCCCGGGCGAGCTCGGGCAGCTTCTCCCCGCCGAAGAAAATGAGGACCACCACGAAGACGACGAGCATCTCCGACCCGCCGATCCCGTCGAGCAGTGCGAGGGTTGCGTGGGGGGTGCTCATGGGACGCATCAGCGCATCACGATTCAAAATCCGCCGCAATCCTAACCCACCGTGACGCGCACGGTGAAGGTCTCCGTCGCGCCTGGGGCCACGTGGTGGAGCCCGAGCCTGTGCTCCGCGGCGTTTGCCGGCCCCATCCAGGGCTCGACGCAGTAGAAGGGCGAGTCATCGGCCTGCGTCCACGTGACAAAAGTGGCACCCGGGGACGGCACGGTCTCGTCGCCCAGCCGGACCGTGACATCGCTGGGAAGGCCCTTCTCTCCGAACACGGCATCGGGGCTCCGGAGCGCCGTGTGGAAGGTGTCGACCAGCGCGGGGTTGTCCATCCGCTCGTTGACCCGGAGCTGCGGCCCGGCGACCAGCTGGCCCGTCGCGTCCTGGCGCAGGCGCCGGGCCGCGTCGATACGCATGATGTAGTCGCCGCGGGACGAACCCTCGCTCCACGGAAGCTTGAAATAGAAATGGTGGCCCGCGCTCCACGGCAGCGGCTCGTCCCCCAGGTTCTCGAGCGCGAGCGTGCAGGTCAGGCCGAGCGCAGCGAACCGGTAGGCGACGCGGAATTCGTAGTGGAAAGGGTAGGACGCCTTCGCCTCGGCGCCCGGGACGAGGACGGCGTCGAACCCCACCGCGTCCACGCGCGTCGCCCTGAACTCGCCCTGCCGCGCGAAACCGTGCATCGGCATGGGCCGGCGCACGCCCCGGGCGTCCCGCCAGAAACCCGCGTCGCCGCGGTCGAATGACCGGGCGCAGAACGGGAAGAGGATCGGGTTGCCGCCGCGGACCTTCTGGAAGTCCGCGAGCGAGGTGATCTCGGGCCAGTGGATGACATCGCGAACGGAGCCGTCTCCCAGCTCCATGTTCCAGTTCATCAGCCTCGCCCCCAATTCCGGGAGCGCCAGGAAGGTCGAGCCGCCCGCGCGCCAACGGATCAGCGTCTGCCCGAGGTACGGAATCTTCTCCATATCGACATTGAGAGCCAGCCGGGACCGCGACGCAACCGCCCGGGCGCCCGTCACCTAATGTTTGAAAAGTCGAACTGGATCCGG
>CAYNLL010000220.1:0-5828 GCA_964398015.1 uncultured Opitutaceae bacterium
TGGCCGGAGTGGCCCGTCGGATAGCGGCGGCCCCTGTACTCGATCTCGACCGAGCCGAGCTCCGAGGCGGTGAGGTAGAGCGGAACGTTCGCGTACTCCCTGCGCTCGCCGGCCTGGAGCGGACCCTGGAAGAGCTCGGCCCCGTCCTGCTTGCGCACGACCTTGATGCGGACGGGCTCGAGGGCGACCACCGTGACCGTCGCGGCCGGCGCCTGGGCCTCCGAGGATTCGGCCGCGGCTGGCGCGGCGGCGGCCGCGCGCGCGGGTGCGGCCGAGCTGGGCCCCGAGCTCACCACAGACTTGAAGATCCAGACGGCCAGGAGCACGCCGATCACCAGGAGCAGGATCTTCCCTGCCTTGAACATGATCGCCGGGTCTATCGGAGGACGCCGCGGCAGGTTCTCGCCCGGGCGCTGGAAGCGGGCCTGCGGCCTTTGCGCGGCCTCGGCGGCGCCGGAATCGGCCTGCGCCTCCCCGCGCTCGTCCGCCGAGGATATGGCGAGGTCCATCCGCCCGTAGACCTCGCGGCTCGGCTGGCGCAGGCGCGGCTCGCCGCCGCGCAGGGCGGTGTAGTCGCTCAGTATCCGATCGGAGGGGATGCGCAGGTAGCTCGAGTAGCCGCGTAGGAACCCGCGCGTGTAGATTTCAGTGAGGCCGATGTCGAACTGGTTGCCCTCGAACTTCTGCAGGTACTCGCCGCGGATCTTTGTCGCCTCGGCCGCCTCCCGGATCGAAACGCCCTTCTTCTTGCGGGCTTCCTCAAGGCGCTCTCCGATGGTCTGCATGATCGATCAGTTGCAGGTTTTCACCTGCAGGGAAAGAAGGATTTGTCCCATGTTTGGGAGGGAGGTCACTCCGAGTCGAGGTCGCCCAGGATCTCGCGGGGGCTGGATCCGTTCTCGGGGCCCACGATGCCCTTCTCCTCCATGATCTCCATTATCCGGGCGGCCCGGTTGTAGCCGATCCGCAGGCGGCGCTGCAGCATCGACGTGCTCGCCCGGCGCGTGGACTTGAGGACGTCGAGCGCCTTGGAATAAAGCTCCTCGTCGCTGCCGAGGTCACCGTCCTCGCCCTCCTCCTCCTCCTCGTCCTCGCTCGCGGCGCGGTCGATCTGCTGCTGCACCGCGTGTGCGTACTGCGGCGGGCCGTTCCTCTTGAGGAACTCCACAATGTCGTGGACCTCCTCGTCGCCCACGTACGCGCCCTGGGCGCGTACGAGCCGGGAGGTGCCCGGGGGTGAGAAGAGCATGTCGCCCCGGCCGATCAGCGTCTCCGCGCCCTTCGTGTCCAGGATCGTCCGCGAGTCCACCTGCGAGGCGACCTGGAACGCGATCCGCGATGGCAGGTTCGCCTTGATGACGCCGGTGATGACGTTCACGGAGGGGCGCTGGGTCGCGATGATGAGGTGTATCCCCGCCGCACGGGCGAGCTGGGCCAGGCGGGCGATCGAGGTCTCGATCTCGGCCGGCGCCAGGATCATCAGGTCCGCCAGTTCGTCGATGATCGCCACAATATACGGGAGATGGTCGGGCACCTCGAGGCCGTCCCCGAGCGTGTCCATGCCCTGGAGGGAGGCCTGGGCCTCGGCCTGGCTCTTCGGGTCCTTCTTGCGCGTGTTGAAGCCGACGATGTTGCGCACATTCGCCTTCGCGAAGATCTGGTAACTCTGCTCCATCTCGCCGAGCAGCCACTTGAGAGCGGCCGGCACCTTCTTGGGCTCGGTGACGACCGGGATGAACATGTGGGGGAGGCTGTTGAAGACCTTCAGCTCGACGACCTTCGGGTCCACCATGATGAGGCGCACGTCCTTGGGGCTCTTCGAGTAGAGGATGGAGGTGACGATCGAGTTGATGCAGACCGATTTCCCGGAGCCCGTCGCTCCGGCGATCATGAGGTGGGGCATCTTCGCGAGGTCAGAGATCAGCGGCTTTCCGGACACGTCCCGCCCGAGCGCGATCGGGAGCTCGGCCTTCGCCGAGACCCAGTCCTCGCTCTCGAGCAGCTCGCGCATCCCCACGGGCGTCGGGTGCTGGTTGGGGACCTCCACGCCCACCGCGGCCTTGCCCGGGATGGGCGCGAGGATGCGCACGGACTGCGCGCGCATGCCGAGCGCGATGTTCTTGTCCAGGCCCGCGATCTTCTCCACGCGGACGCCGGGCGCGGGCACGACCTCGTAGCGGGTGATGACGGGGCCCACGTGGATCTCGCCCAGCGACACCTCCACGCCGAACTCTCCCAGGATCCGCATGAGGTTTCCCGCGTTCTGCCGGTGCTCCTCGTCGCTGCTTGCGGACCCCGGGCTCACCTGCTCCTTGAGGAGCTTGACCGGCGGGAATTCATAGTTCGCGTCGGAGGTCTGGGGAAGCACGACCTTGGCCTTCTTCGGCTCATCGGGCTTCACGATGGTCAGCTCCATCTTCGCAAGGGGCTCTTTGGCCACGGGCGGCCGCGTCTCGGGGGGCTCTGCGGGGGTGCGCACCGGCGGCCGCGTGAAGGGGTCCTCGCCGGGCTTCGACACGAAGATCTTCTTCGACGAGGTGGGGCCGACCGACTGCGGGGGCGGGGCGGCGAGCGCGGCGCCCAGGGCGGCCCTCTGCTTCGAGCGCTCCTCCTTGCGCTTGAGGCGCTCGGCCACGGCCTCGGCCTTGCGCTTGGCGCGGTCAGCCTTCCAGGCCGTGAAGCCCGCGAGGATCTTCTCGATCTCGGCCCCGATGTCCCTTGTGACCACGAACAGGAAGGCGAAGGCGTAGAGCGTCACGAGCAGCAGGCCCGTGCCGAAGGGCCCGAGGGCGTCCGCCAGGAGCTTCTGGTAGATCAGGTGGCCGACGTACCCGCCGAGCGCGTTCGGGAACCAATTGTTGGCCTTCACGCTCTCGATCATGGCCAGGATGCCCGACATCGAGATCATCCCCACAAGGATCGCGGTCACGCGCGTCGCGACCAGGTGGCGCGAGTTGCGGATGGCGACCATCAGCATCCAGAAGAGGGCGATCGGCAGAAGGAGCGCGCTCATCCCGACCGAAAAGAAGAGCACCCAGACCACGTCCGCACCAAACCAACCCACCCAGTTCTTCGACGTGGGGGCCGTCGTCAGGTACTTTGTCTGGCCCGGGTCATAGTCGATGAGCGCCGCCGAGAGGTAGACGCCTATGACAAAGCAGGTTGCGGCCGCCGTCCAATTTGGGCGGTAGCGGGGACCCTGGAACGACGGACCGCCGTTTGGATTTGAACTATCAGGTTTGGACATCTGTGCTTCCGAGCGCCGTGAATTGCGGGTTGGACGTTATCATCCGAGGCGGTCAATTGTAAACCCCCCACCCTCTTTTTTACAATAAACTCCATATCGCTGCCCATGCGAGAAGTTCTTCAATTTCAACCTATTTATCAGGAACGTGTCTGGGGCGGCCGCAGGCTCGAGTCGTTTCTCGGCCGCGAGCTGCCCCCGGGGCCTCCCATCGGAGAAAGCTGGGAGATCGTGGACCGGCCCGAGGCCCAGTCGCTTGTCCGGGGAGGGTCGCTGGGGGGCGCCACCCTCAGGAGCGTGATCGCGGGGCACGCCGCCGACGTGATGGGGCCGAAGTGGGACCCGTCGAGGCCGTTTCCCCTGCTCGTTAAGTGGCTGGACTGCTCCGAGCGCCTTAGCCTCCAGGTGCACCCGCCCGCGTCCGTCGCGGGCGCGCTCAAGGGCGAGCCGAAGACGGAGAACTGGTACGTCGCGCATTCCGTGCCCGGTGCCTCGCTCTTTGTCGGTCTGAAGCGGGGCGTGACGCGCGCCTCGTTCACGAAGGCTCTTGCGGAGGGCACCGCCGAGGACTGCGTCAACAAGGTCGCGGTGGCCGCGGGAGACTCCATCCTCGTGCGCAGCGGCCAGGTCCACGCGATCGACGCGGGAAACCTCATCCTCGAGATCCAGCAGAACTCCGACACGACCTTCCGGCTGCACGACTGGGGGCGCGCCGGCCTGGACGGCAAGCCCCGCAAGCTGCACGTCGAGCAGTCGCTGCGCTCGATCCTTTGGGACGAGGGCCCCCCTGACCTCGTCAGGGCCTCCCCGACCTCGGGCACCATCGCCTCCTGCGACGAGTTCACCATCCGGCGCGTGGTCCTGGGCCCCGGGGAGGTGCTGCGGTTCGCGGCGCGGGAGCAGCCGAGGATACTGAGCGTCGCCGCGGGCGCGGTCACGGCCGGCGCCGGCACGCAAGGGGCCCGGGCGCTCTCTCTCGGCGAGAACGTCCTCGTCCCCTGGTCGGCGGACCTCGCCTTCTCCGCCGCCAAGTCGTCGATTGTCCTCGTCACCGAGGGCTTCATGTGAGCGGGACCGTCAAGGCGTGCATCTTCCTGGGAGGGATCTTCGCGCTGGCGGCGCTCGCTTGGATGGCGTTCCTCCCCGCGCTCGCCCAGCACGAGCTGCGCGCCGTCACGGGGTTTGACGTCCGGGTCGAGGTCCTGACCGCCAACCCCTTCACGGGAAGCGTGGTGGTCGAGGGGCTCTCGGCGAAGAACCCGCCGGGGTATCCCGTCGCCGACTTCGTCGAGCTGCGCGGGCTGCGGGCCGACATCAACGAGTTCTCGTGGCTCTTCTCCGACCGCATCGTGGTCAACGAGCTCGACCTCGACGTCGAGAAGGTCGAGCTGGTGCTGCAGGGCAACGGAAAGTCGAACGCGGGCGAGTTCATGGGGGCCTTCTCCCGGCGGGGCGCGGGCGCGGCGGCGTCCGGCGCGGGCGCGGCCGCCCCGAGGCCGGCGCGCTATCTCATCAGGAGGCTTCGCCTGAAGCTGGATCGGCTCGTGGTCGCCGACTACACCAAGCCCAATGCCGACGAGAAGTCGTACGGCCTGCACCTCGACACGACCTTCAACAACGTGAGCGACGCGCGGCAGCTCCTGGTGCCCGAGGTCGTGAGGAGCCTCTACGCCTTCGGCCTGCACCGCGATGTCTCGCAGCTGCTCCCCGGGGAGTTTGGCAAGGCGCTCGCCGACGCCGTGGGCGGCGCCGCCCAAGTCGGCACCCGCCTCAAGGACGCCTCGAAGAAGGCCTCGGATTATTTCAAGGGAGTGCTCGACAAACTTGAACAATCAGCGAAGCCATAGTTGAATTGTATCCTTTGCCATGAGCCGTTCAGAAACCAAAGACGCCCAGGACCATCCCGAGCCGGCGCCCGCCGGCCCGCCCGCGGAGGCGCCGACACCCGAGCAGCTTGCCGCCGCCAGGAAGGAGGCGGCCGACGCCCAGGACCGCTACCTGCGCGCGGCCGCCGACCTCGAGAACTTCCGGCGCAGGACGGTGCGCGAGAAGGAGGAGCTGCGGCTCTTCGCCGCGTCGCGCCTCCTTGAGGACCTCCTTCCCGCCCTGGACAACCTCGCCCTGGGGCTCGAGGCGGCCCTCAGGCCCAACGCGGACCTGAAGGCGCTGGCCGGCGGCGTCCAGCTCGTCCAGCAGCAGCTCAAGGGCGCGCTCGCCTCCCACGGCCTCAAGGAGATCAACCCCCTCGGCCTTCCCTTCGACCCGCACCAGCACGAGGCGCTCAGCCACGAGGCGAGCCAGGACGTCAAGCCGGAGCACGTGCTCCGGGTCGTGCGTACCGGCTACGTGCTCAACGGGCGCCTGCTGCGGCCGGCCTCCGTGGTCGTCTCCAGCGGCAAACCGGTCGAGGAGGCGGCGGTCTGACGCATGGCGAAGGAGGACTACTACGACCTTCTCGGCGTTTCCAAGGGGGCGACCGACGAGGAGCTGAAGAAGGCCTATCGCAAGAAGGCCGTCCAGTTCCACCCGGACAAGAACCCCGGCAACAAGGAGGCCGAGGAGATGTTCAAGAAGGTCTCGGAGG
>CAYNLL010000221.1:0-5776 GCA_964398015.1 uncultured Opitutaceae bacterium
TTGCGATCGCCGCAGCCACCTGCGAGCGCCTGCGGCGCCGGCCGGCCGCAGGCTTCATCGGGGCATGGTTCTTCGTGGTTCTCGCGCCGAGCTCGAGCATCGTCCCCGTTTCCACGGAGATCATGGCCGAGCACAGGATGTACCTCCCGCTGGCGGCCGTAACGACCGCCGGGGTCCTTGCGCTTCGTGCCGTCCTCGGGAGACGGCTGGTCCTCGCGTCCGTCGTCCTTCTCGCCCTCGGTTTTTCGGTCCTCACGGTGCGCAGGATCCGCGTCTACGGGAGCCCGCTCGCGTTCTGGAGCGATGTCGCGCGGAAGGTCCCTGGGAACGCGGGCGCCTGGAACAACCTCGGCATCCTCCTGGCCGCGGGGGGCGACCAGGCCGGCGCCATCGAGGACTACCGCCGGGCGCTCGGGATCGCGCCGGCCTACGCGTACGCGCATTACAACCTGGGGAACGCGCTCGCGGCGACCGGGCACGCGGCGCAGGCGGTCGGCGAGTACGAGGCGGCGCTCAAGTTCCGGCCGGAGGACCCCTCGATCCACTTCAACATGGGCAACGCCCTCGCCCTTGCGGGACGGACATTCGCCGCGGCGGCGGAGTTCCGCGAGACGCTGAGGCTTGACCCGGGCCGTGCGGAGGCCTGGTTCAACCTGGCCGACGCCATGGAGAGGGTGGGCAACCTCCCCGAGTCCGCCGGAGCCTATTCCCACGCAGTGGCTCTGCGCCCGGACTTCGCGGACGCCCGGGTCAACTACGGCAACGTGCTCGCGCAGCAGGGGAGGCTTGGGGAGGCGGCCTTGCAGTTCAGGGAGGCCCTCCGCCTCGAGCCCGGGGCGGCCGACGTCCACAACAACCTCGGCAGCCTGCTCGCCGAGGGCGGGAAGCTCGAGGAAGCCCGCGCCCAGTTCGAGGAGGCCCTCCGCCTGAAACCGGACTACGCGGAGGCGCGCGACAACCTCCAGCGCGTCCTGGCGTTGCTCCAGGCGCAGGCCCGCCCATGAGGAGCATGTTGAAGGCCCTCGGCCTGGCGGCGGCGGCCACCTGGGTCTATTTCCCGTGCCTGCACGGCGCCTGGCTGTGGGATGACGGCCTGGAGATCACCCAGAACCCGGTGGTCCGCTCGCCCGGGGGCTGGTGGACGCCCTGGGTGCATCCCCAGGGCATGGATTATTTCCCGCTCAAGAGCAGCGTCCAGTGGCTCGAGTGGCACCTCTGGGGCCAGGACCCCCTCGGCTATCACGTGCTCAGCCTGGCGCTCCACGTGGCGAGCGCCCTCCTCGTCTGGCGCCTGCTTCGCCTGGTGGGGGCCCCGGGCGCCTTCCTGGGCGGCCTCATCTTCGCGGTGCACCCTCTCGCCGTGGAGTCGGTCGCCTGGGTGTCCGAGCTCAAGAACACCCTCTCGCTCCCCCCGCTGCTGATGGCCTCGATCGCCTGCGTGCAGCACGACCGGGACGGGGGGCGCGGCGCGCAGGTCAGGGCCGTCCTGTGGTTCGTGGCGGCCCTCCTGTGCAAGACTTCCGTGGTGATGCTCCCCTTTGTCCTGCTGCTCTATTGCTGGTGGCGCCGGGGAAGGCTCGGGGCGCGCGACCTGCGCGCCGCCGCGCCCCTCCTTGCGGCCGCGGCCGCCCTGGGGGCCGTCACGGTCTGGTTCCAGTCGACGCGGGCGATCGGGCTGGCCGGGACGCCCCAGGGCCTTGGCGAGAGGCTCGCGCAGGCCGGCTGGAGCATCGCCTCCTATGCCCGGATGGCGGTCTGGCCCGGCGGGCTTTCGCCCATCTACCCCTCGTTCGGGGTGTCCGCGGCAGCCGTCGCGCCTTGGCTGGGGATCGCCGCGGCGCTCGGCCTCTTCTGGTGGGCGCGGGCCGGATGGGGGCGCCATGCGCTCCTCGGCACGGGCTGGTTCCTCCTCAACCTGGTCCCCGTGCTCGGCATCGTGCCGATGGCGTATTCGAGGATCTCTCCCATGGCGGACCATTTCGCGTACCTGCCCCTCGTGGGCCTGGCCGGCTTGGCCGCCGCGGCGCTGGGGGCGGCGGCGGCGTCCCGCCCGGGCCGGGGCGCGGCCGCCAGGGTCTCCCTTGCGCTCGTGTCCGCGGCTGCGCTTGCGGGACTCGCCCTGGGCTCGAGGGCCTACGCGGCGCAGTTTCGCGACGAGAAGGCGCTGTGGAGCTATGCCGTCCAGCGCAACCCAGGCGCCTGGCTCGCGCGCAACAACCTGGGAAGGGAACTCCTTCTCGAGGGCCATCCGGGCGAGGCTGCCGACCAGTTCCGGATCGCCGTGGGGATAAGGCCCGACTCGCCCGAGGCCCATGCGAACCTGGGAAACTGCCTCCAGGCCCTCGGAAGGCCGGAGGACGCCCGGGCCGAATATGCCGCCGCGCTCGCCATAGATCCCGGCTTCGCGGGCGCGCATTACAACCTCGGCCTTTCGCTCCTGCGGTCGCGCCGCTTCGACGAGGCGTCCGAGCAGTTCCGCGCGGCCCTCCGGACGGACCCCGGCCACGCCGCGGCCCGAAACAGCCTGGGGCTCGCGCTGGCCTCCTCAGGCAGGCTGGCCGAGGGCGTCGAGCAGTACAGGGCCGCCCTGGCGATCGACCCCGGGCTCCCGGAGGCCCACCTCAACCTGGGCAACGCGCTCTTCCGGCAGGGGCGCACGGCCGACGCGATCCTGGAGTACCGCGAGGCCCTGCGCCTCTACCCGGGCTATTCAGGGGCGCACAACAACCTCGGCTACGCTCTGGCCAGCCTGGGCAGGGAGAAGGAGGCCGAGGCCGAGTTCGAGGCGGCGCGCGCCTCGGCTAATCGTTGACTCGGTTGGGGAACGCCTGAGCGTTGTCCACCATGCGGCGATACGGATTCCCAGCCGTCGTGGCCCTCGCGGTGCCCGCGTTGGTGCTTGCGGCCTATTGGCCCGCCCTGGGCGGCGGACTGCTCTGGGACGACGACGCCCACGTGACGCAGCCCGCCCTGCGCTCGCTCCACGGCCTCTGGAGGATCTGGTCCGAGCCCGGCGCAACGCAGCAGTATTACCCCTTCCTGCACAGCCTGTTCTGGGTCGAGCACCGCCTCTGGGGCGACGCTCCGCTCGGGTACCACCTGGCGAACGTCCTGCTTCACCTTGCGGGCTGCTACCTCCTCTTCCGTGTGCTGCGCCGCCTCGACGTCCCCGGCGCCCTCTTCGCCGCGTCGGTGTTCGCTGTCCACCCGGTGTGCGTCGAGTCCGTGGCCTGGATTTCCGAGCAGAAGAACACGCTCTCCACCGTCCTCTACATGGCGGCCGCGCTTGTGTTCCTGCGCTTTGACCAGAGGCGAAGACCGCCCGCGTACGCCCTAGCGACCGTGTTTTTCGCCCTGGCGCTCCTGAGCAAGAGCGTGACCGCGAGCCTGCCTGCCGCGCTCCTCGTCGTCCTCTGGTGGAAGGGCAGGCTGTCCTGGAGGGCCTCCGTTATGCCGCTGGTCCCGTGGTTTGTCATGAGCGCGGCGGCGGCGGCCATCACGCCCTGGGTGGAGCGCAAGTTCGTCGGCGCCTACGGCGCCGCGTTCGCGCTCAGCGCGGCGGAGCGCGTCCTGATCGCCGGCCGGGCCGTCTGGTTCTACCTGGGAAAGCTTCTCTGGCCCGCGGACCTCGAGTTCATCTATGCGCGCTGGAACGTCGATGCCCGCGACGCCGCGCAATACCTGTTCCCGGCCGGGGCCGCCCTGGTTCTGGCGGCGCTCTTCTTGGTGCGCCACCGCCTGCGGGGGCCGCTGGCTGCCGGGCTCCTCTTCTGCGGGACGCTGTTCCCGGCGCTGGGGTTCATCAACGTCTACCCCTTCGTCTTTTCGTTCGTCGCGGACCATTTCCAGTACCTCGCCGCCGCCTCGATGCTCCCGGCGATTTGTGCCGCCCTCGCGCTGGTTGCACGGCGCCTGCCGGGCGGCGCGCCGGCGGCCGCGCTGGAGGCGGCGGCCCTCGTGTTCGTGGTCCTCGCGGCCCTCACCTTGCGCCAATGCTGACGCTACAGCGACATCGAGACATTCTACCGCTCCATCCTTGAGAGGAATCCGGATGCCTGGCTCGCCCACGACAATCTCGGCGTCGTCCTCGTTCGACGGGGACAGTTTGACGAGGCCATGGGGCACTACCGGGAGGCCATCCGCCTCAAGCCGGACTACGCCGAGGCGTACAACAACTACGGCAACGTCCTGGCGCGGAGCAAGCGCTTCGCCGAGGCGGGCGACGCCTACGCGGGCGCGCTCCGGGTGAGGCCGTCGTTTGCCGCCGCAGAGTACGACTGGGGCAACGCGATGAACGACGCCGGACTGCTGCGGGAGGCGGAGCTGCATTTCCGGAACGCGATCCGGATCAGGCCCGACCTGCCTGAGGCCCACTACGGTCTCGCCAACGCCCTTGCAAATTCCGGGCGCCTCTCGGAGGCCGTCCCCGAGTACCGGCTGGCCCTCAGCTACCTGCGCGACTACCCGGAGGCTCACGCGAATCTCGGCCTGGCGCTCGCCGAGCAGGGCCTGTGGGTCGAGGCGTTGGAGCAGATCGCCGAGGCGATCCGCCTTCGCCCCGGCTACGCGGAGGCACACGCCTACCGCGGGTTTGCGCTCGCCGGCATGGGGCGCTACGGCGAGGCCCTCGACGCCTACCAGGAGTCGCTGCGCGTCGGGCCCGACAACGCCGACGTGCGGGAGCAGATGGGCATGGCGCTCGAGAGGCTAGGGCGCGGGGCGGAGGCGCGCTCCGAGCTTGAGCAGGCGCGGCGCCTGAGGATGGCCCGCTGACTTCCCCCGGCCGTGGTCGACGCACCCCGCACGCCTCGCCTCCCCACCATCGTCCACCTGGACGCCGACGCGTTCTTTGTCGCGTGCGAGCAGGCGCGCGACCCTTCGCTCGTCGGAAAGAAATGCGCCGTGGGCGGCCGCGAGCGGGGCATTATCTCCTCGGCGAGCTATGAGGCGCGCGCCTGCGGCGTCTACACGCCGATGCCGACGGCGCGCGCCCTGCGCGTCTGCCCCGGCCTGGTCATGATCGCCCACACGCCCGGGCTCTACGGCAGCGTCTCGCGAAAGATGTTCGACCTGTGCGAGGGGCTGACCCCGGCCGTCCAGCGCAACTCGATCGACGAGGGCTACCTCGACATCGGGGCCTGCGGCCACGCCTCGCTCGAGGCCGTGGAGGCCGCGGTGCGCGGCCTCCAGCGGCGGATTTGGGACGAGCTGCGCATCCCGGTGTCCATGGGGATCGCAGCGAACAAGCTCGTCGCGCAGATCGCCTCCAAGCTGCGCAAGCCCAGGGGGTTTGTGGTCGTGCCTCCCGGAAGGGAGGCCGAGTTCCTCGCGCCGCTTCCGGTGGGGCGCCTGCCGGGGATCGGCGCAAAGACCGAGGCGGGGCTGGCGCTGCGCGGCATCCGCCTTGTGAGCGACCTGTTCACGCGGACCGAGGGGGAGCTGTCCGCGGCGTTCGGGCGCGGCTGGCGCGAGGTGCTCGCGCTGGCGCGGGGCGAGGACGCGAGCCCGGTCGAGACGGGGAGCGAGGATGCGAAGAGCTACTCCAAGCAGGAGACCTTCGCGTCCGACGTCTCGGATTTCGCCGCCGTCGAGCGCGTCGCAAAGGGCATGGTCGACGAGATCATGCCCAAGGTGCGGGCCGACGGCGCCAAGGTGAGGACGATCACGGTCAAGGTCAGGTATCCGGATTTCACACACGAGTCGCACGCGCGCAGCCTCGAGGCGGCCACCGACCTCGAGGGGCCGTTCTATCCGCTCGTCGCGCCGCTGCTGCGGG
>CAYNLL010000222.1:0-4696 GCA_964398015.1 uncultured Opitutaceae bacterium
CCACCGAGGCCGGCCGGGCGAGGAGCGACGCCCTGCTCCTTAAGGTGCCGCTCGTCGGGCCGTTCATCGTCTCCCAGACCGTCCTCTCGTTCAGCCAGACGCTCGGGGTCCTGCTCGCCAACGGGATCACGGCCGCCGAGGCCCTGCGCATGACCGAGCGCCAGATCGCCAACCGCGTGCACCGCGAGGCCTTCGACCAGGCGATCGCCCGGGTCCTCGAGGGCGAGATGCTCTCGGCGGCGCTCTCCCGCACCGGGTGCTTCCCGGAGCTGGTCCTCGACCGGATCTCCGTCGGCGAGAACACGGGCAACGTGGTCCACAGCCTCAAGGACATCGCCACCAGCTACCAGAAGCTGATCACCCGCCAGCTCAACCTCTTCACCAAGGTGATCGCGAGCGGCGTCCTCGCGGCGGTGTTCGTCTTCGTCGGGTTCATCGCGTTCGCGATCGTGAGCGCGGTCTTCCAGGTGAGCGCGAGCTTCAAGGTCGGCTGAGCGGACCCCCTTTGGAGGCGCCCGTTTGGGCCTCGCCAAGCCCGGCGATTTGCGGCTATCTAGCTGGCCGGGGCCCGGATTGCGGGACCCCGGGGGGATCCCCCCTCCGCTCCAGCGAATCGCACACCCGTGAACACCCCGACCCAGGACCCGGCCGGACCGCTCCCGCTCCGCGGGCTTCGCCGCGCCGCGCTCGCGCTGCAGGCCGCCGTCGCCTCGATGATCCTCATGCTCTGCCTGGTCGGGTCCGTCCCGCCCGTCAGGGCTCACGTCTTCTCCCTGATGGGCTACGGCTCGCACAACGGGGCGTGGTTCTGGGCCCTGGGCCTGGGCCTCATGTTCGTCCTCCTGGCGGGCACCGTCTTCCTGGCGTCCCTGTGCCTGCAGGCGCGCCACTGGTGGCGGATCGCCGCGGGCTGCGCCGTCCTCGCCCTGGTGCTCGCGTACCTGGCCCACGACGAGCCGGTCTACCGCCACCCGATCACGATGGAGGAGGTTTCGCCGGCCTTCCCCGGCTCCGACGCCAGCTACGCCGTCCTCATGCGCTACGGCAAGGAGCACCCGCTCGGGAAGGCCTTCCAGGGCCCGAGGTTCAGGGAGCCCTTCCCGGTGTTCGACCCCTCCCGCTCCGACGCCTGGCGCTCGACGCTGCTGTCGCGGCGGGCCGAGTTCGAGGCGAACTGGGCGGCGCTCGCCCCGGAGCGCCTCTGGTGGCTCGAGCTCAACTCGTTCGACAAGCTCGGCGACCTCACGCCCGCCCGGGTGGACACCGAGGTCTTCTCGTTCCAGGTCTTCCGCTCGATCTCGCAGGTCGGGGTGGCCGTGGCCAGCCTTCAGGCGCTCGACGGCCACGGCGACCAGGCCATCGACACCCTGATCCCCATCCTCGAGGTGGGCCACAAGCTGCAGCCGTACTCGCGCGCCCTGGTGCGCCAGATGATCGGGGTCGTGATCGAGCACCTCTCCCTGTCCACCGCGTCCTTCATCCTCGACAACGCCCGCACCTCGCGGGCCGCCCGGCTGCGCCTCGAGGCCGCCCTCCAGGCCGCCGCCGCCGAGGCCGGCGCCCGCCACCTCTTCCAGACGGAGTACGCGCTCGGCGTGGCGTCGTTCGGCGACAGCCGGGTGGGCGACATCCTCAAGAGGATGGGGCCCGACGGCGAGCAATCCCGGCTTCGGCGGGTCCTGAACCGGCTGACGCCGGTCCTGAACGCGTTCAGCCCCCTCCTCTACAACCCGCACGCCACGTTCAACCGGATCGGCGACCTCTACACGGACTGGCAGGAGGACGCCGCGAAGCGCCAGCTGGACCAGCTCGATGAGCGCTGGACGGCCTTCTACGCGGACATGGCGCGCCCCGGCCCCAAGAACATCTTCGGAAAGTGGATCGGCATCGAGATGACACCCGCCTACAAGAAGGTCTCCGAGAACTACTGGCGGAACCAGGACCAGCGCTCGGCGCTGCTCGCGCGCCTGCAGCGCAGGTAAGGGGGGCGACGGCCCCCCACGGCCGGCGGCGGGTCACCGGGAGGCGACGTAGTTGAAGAAGCCCCGCGTCTGCGCGCGCTCCTTTTCCGTCAGGAGGATCCCCTCGGCCCCGGGGCAGGTGCGGATGAGCTCGAGGCCCCCCTCGACCCCGAGGATGAAGGCCGACGTGGAGAGCATGCCCGCCTGCAGGCAGGTGTCTGCGATCACGGTCGACTGGACGCACCCGTTAGCCACCGGCCAGCCCGTCCTCGGGTCGACGATGTGGCCGTAGCGCTTTCCCCCGATCATGAAGCAGCGGATGTAGTCGCCCGACGAGGCGATCGACTTGCCGGAAAGCCCGACGCTCGACCACCACGTCCCCGGCTTCATCGGGTCCTCGAGTCCGACGTGCCACGCCGGCTTCCCCGGGGGCGCGCCGGCCGCGCGGATGTCGTGCCCGAAGTCGACGAGGCACGCCGCGATCCCGTGCTCCCTCGCGATCAGCGAGACGATGTCGACCGCGTACTCCTTGCCGAAACCCCCGAAGTCGAGCCCCATCCCCCTCTGCGGGAGGAAGACCCTCCCCGGCTCCCGCAGCACCTTCGCCCAGCCCGTCAGGCGCAGCGCCTCGGCGATCGCGGCCCGCTCGGGCACGGCCGGGGGGACGGCCTTCCAGTTCCAGATCCTCAGCAGCGGCAGGGACGAGGGGTCCAGGATCCCCCGGGTCATGAAGTGGAGCGTGTCGCACATCGACAGCAGCGCCTCCATCTCCGCGTCGATCGCGACCCATTCCCGGCCCGCGGCGTCGTTGATCCGGCTCACGAGGCTCCCAGGCTGGAAGCGCGAGTACCTGGCCTCGAAGGCGTGCACCCAGCCCTCGGCGGCGGACGCGAAGCCCGCGGCCTGGGCGTCGCCCCCGGGCGCCGTGTACTGCAGCTCGCAGTCGGTCGCCATGGCGCGGAACCTAAGGCGCCGCAGCGGCAGGTCCGCCCCGGTCCCCGACGGGACCGGGTCCGGCGTGCGCTCCTGCCGGGACACGAGGGCCATGGGGGTCTTCTCCTTTTGGGGGGGCGCGCCGGCTCAGCGCCGCGAGATCTCGACCGAGGAAATCCGGATGCTGGCGTTCAGGAGGGCGGCGTTCGCCCGGTCGGCCTGGAGCGAGAACTGCTCGATCCCGATGTACGGGGAGCGCTTCTGGAGCGCCAGGTAGAAGGCCTTGATGGAGTCCCAGTCCGCGCGGGTGACGTTGAACCTAAGCGTGTGCACCGCCAGCTGCCCGCTGCTCTGGTCCTGGGACTCGCCGCTCGTCGTGTTCTTGAGGCCGGCGTCGGTGGCGATCGCGGCCACCTCGGCGAGGAGGCGGGTGGCGTCGAGCGTGCGCACGGCGTCGAGCTGGGCGGCCGCCGCCTGCGCCGAGGCGTCGATCTTCGCGCGGTTGGAGAGCCAGAGCGCCTGCTCCTCCAGGGCCGCCGAGGTCGCGTGCGCGTCGTGCACGAAGCGGCCCGTGCGGTGCGCGAGGCTGGAGAGCCAGACCCCGGCCGCGAGGACGGCGAAGCCCGCCAGGAGGAGCTTCTCCCGAAGGAACCGGGCGAGGAAGAAGACGCGCAGCGTGCGGATCATGTGGTGGCCGGCACGAGCGCCGTGGGCTTGAAGGTGACGATCAGCGTGAACGAGGCGACGTTGTTGCGCAGGAGCTGGTCGCGGATCTCGACGTGGTCGCAGCCCGGCGTCTGCTCCAGGGCGGCCTTGTAGCCGCCGATCTCGCCGGCGTTGCTGGTCTGCGCCTCGATCTGGATCGTGTAGAGGCCGCTGGTCGTCGCCCGCAGGAACTGGATCGCCGGGGGCTTCTTCGCCGCGACGACCGAGATCATCTCGAGCGGGAGGAGCCGCTTCGTCGAGAGCTCCTCGATCCGGTACGCGAGCTCCTGCTCGTCCATGATCCGCGAGACGGTGGCCTTCTGCGCGCCGACCTTCGCCAGGCGCGCCTTCTGCCAGAGGCCCGCCCCGAAGAGGGCGAGCTCCCCGGCCGCGAACACCGCGCAGGCCAGCACGGCCGCGGCCGCGACCCGCCACAGGAGGATGTCGCGCCGGCGGGCCTTGGCGAGGGCCGCCAGGTCGGCCTTGTCCCTGACGTCGAGCGCCGCCGCGGCGGCGGCGGAGAAGCTCGAGCGGACGGCGCCGCAGGCGAACACGACCTCGCGGTCGCTGCGCGAGGACTGGGCCAGGGGCGGCTCCGCGAGGTCGAGGACGGCCACGCTCTCGCCGGCCGCCTTGATCAGCCCGGCGCGGGCGGCCGCCCTCTCCCCGTCCGCCGCCTCCGGCGCCAGCGGGAGGTGGGCCACCGACGCGGGCACCGCGCCCTTGTCCCAGTGCACCGCGGTCAGGCCGTCGGGCGACGAGAGGATCGCGGTCGTCGCGGGCCGCACGTCGGCCCCGAGGATCGCGGCGAAGGCCGGCAGCACGTGCTGCGCGCCCTCCCACCCGTCCACCTCGTCGGCGGTGAACCGTCGGCGGTAGGCGGCGAACACCAGGGCCCTCGGGGAGCCCGGCGTCCAGAAGTGGCCGAAGTAGAGGTGGGCGACCGGGAAGGGGGAGAGCTCCTCAAGGGCGAGCGCGACGGCCGCGGCCACCTCCTCCGGGGGGGCCTCGGCCGGCACCGGGATCACCCGGGTGAAGAACACGGAATCCCGCAGGACCGCCACCCTCGGGGGGGGAGGGCCGGAGCGCAGGAGGTC
>CAYNLL010000222.1:4706-5772 GCA_964398015.1 uncultured Opitutaceae bacterium
GGCGCACATGCTCAGGAGGGCGGGGAGGGCGGGGACGGGGGGATCTCATCTTCTTCGAGCATTTCGAGGAGCGTAAAGGGATAATTGAGGCTTTGCGAGGCTGCGGCGGCGGTGGAGGCGCTGGTGGCGGTGGAGGAGGGCTGGGCCGAGCTCGAGAGCGCGGTCGTCGCACTGGCAGACGAGCCGGTGGCCCCGTTGGTTGCGTTGACCGCGTTGGTCGTGTTGAGCGTCGCCCCGCCCTGGGGGGCGACGACCGCGGAGAGCCGGTACTGCGAGCGGCCGTCGTGCACGGTCACCAGGATTCGCAGCGCCGTGATCGTCGTGCCGAAGGGCGCCGCGTTGCCGCCGAGGCCCGCCACGGCGACCAGCGTCGTCGCGTTCTGGAACCACTGCCGGCCCTGGTTCGCGTACTGGCCCTCGCCGCTGAGGTAGTCGGAGATGTGCTGCTGCTGGACGTCGGTGAACTGCCCGACGGCGCCCATCACGTCGCCGTTGGCGCCGTTCACGTTGGGCTGCGAGAAGGTGAACATCGAGAAGTCGTCCACGAACCTCCAGTAGTACGCGTTCGGGGCGCCGTTCGCGTCGAAGAAGAGGTCCTTGGCGACGTCGATGGCCGCGAGCTCGCTGAAGGAGCGCAGCGGGCGCCCGGGCTCCGCGTAGGGGACCTGCGCCTGCCCGTAGTCCGGGGTGAGCGCGGTCGAGTAGACGTAGCCGTTCTGCATCCAGCCGAGGAGGGCGTCGGCGAGCCGCGCCGAGTCGTCGGGGGACAGCTGCCAGTTCTCGAAGAGGGTCGTGAGCGTCGTCAGGTCGGCGTGGGCGAGCGGGATCTTGCCGCTCTCGTCGCGCAGCTCGATGTCGACCGTGCGCCCCTCGGACGGCGTCCAGCCGGCCCAGCCCAGCGGGTCGCTCCAGCCCTCGGCGGGGCTGTGCAGCCCGTTGTCGGCCTCCCGGAAGTCCTCGAGGACGGCCAGCGTGACCTCCAGCGCCGAGAACGCCTCGAGGCGAAGGCGCCGCGCGTCGGCCTGGCGGACCTCGACCAGGAGGTCGTTGCCCGCCTTCTCGACGA
>CAYNLL010000223.1:0-5769 GCA_964398015.1 uncultured Opitutaceae bacterium
TCGGTCGGGGGCGAGCGGGAGGCGCAGCAGGCCGCCATCGCCGTCACCGGGATGATGTTCTACTCCGAGCTCAATCCGGACGGCGCGGCGTTCCTCGGGAAGGTGTGGCCGTATGTCCACTACTACGCCGACTACTTCGCGGCGCGGGTCGAGCGCGAGGGGATGCTCAACCTGGCCGAGGAGTGGATATGCTTCATCCCCGCTCCCTCGAGCTGGCCCAACGCCGAGGTCTACAGCGGCCTGCGCGCGACGGCGAAGATCGCCCTCCGGCTCGGCAACGCGGCCGACGCCCGCCGCTGGAACGCGGCAGCCGACAGGCTCAGGCAGCAGTTTTGCGCCCAGGCTTACGACGCGGGCAAGGGCCGGATCATCCCCATGGCGGGCGCCGCGGGCCAGGCGTTCACGGACCCCGAGTACCCGAAGGCCGAGAGCCGAAACGGCCCGCTGCGCGACGACCGCGTCGACGCCGGCATGCTGATCATCGGCCGCCTGGACGCCTTCGGCAGGAACCAGTCGATCATCCCCGTGGACGACCCCAAGTTCGCCTCGACCCAGGCCGAGGTCATGCGGGACCTCGAGAACCCTGACCACTCCATCTTCCGCTTCGGCCCGAATCCCGCGAGCCCCCACGCCCCCCAGGGCGAGCTCGACACCTGGCCCATCATCATGTCCTGGGCGGCCCAGGACGAGTGGCTGCTCGGGAGGACCGACCTGGCCTGGAGGTACCTCCTCTCGGGGATCGTCAACAAGCAGGGCTACGACGCGGAAGCCTGCTCGTACTACCTTCCGGAGAACTGGGACCGCAAGGGGATCTCCGACAAGCCCCTGATCGTCTGGTCCCACGGGGACTTCGTCACCTCGGCCCTTCTCCTGTTCCTGGGCGTCGACCTCGAGCCCCAGGCCGGGGAACTGGGCCTCGCCCCCAGCCTGCCCCCGGGGGTGGACCACGCGCGGATAGACAACTTCCGCTTCCGCAACTGGCGCCTGAGCTTCGAGCTCAACCGCAGGAGCGGCCAGATCGACGTGAAGCTGAGGGCCGCCTCGACCGACCCGGATGCCAGGCCCCTCGCCCTGCGCCTGCCGTTCGGCGACGTCGTGAACGTCGAGTCCGGCGCCCAGGTCCACTTCACGGTGGATCCTTCCCAGTACTTCCTGGCGTTCGGCAGGTCGCGAAACGCGGCCGAGCGCGTCTCGATCGCGTCCAGGATCCTCGCCGGCAGGGAGCCCGCGTCCGATCCCGCGCGGATGAGCCCCTCAGAGCAGGAGGACGCCATCACGGCCATCGAGACGGCCTTCCCTCCCTCGGCCCGGCCCGGGCGCCCGTAGAGGAACCCTCCATGAAACCGATCCCTCCGCCGGGAGCGCCTCGGGCGCGCGCCCTCGCGCTGGCGGCCGCGGCACTGCTGCTCCCCCCCTGCGCCCGCGCCCAGGCGGCCGACGGGCTTCGGCTGCGTTCGGCCTACCTGAACGCCGCGCTCTGCCCGAGCCACCCGGGGCTGCTCTTCCTCGGGGTCGACAGCCTGGGCAGGGGCCGCGTCGACGAGGATGTCCTCTCCCCGGACACACCGCGCCAGCCCCCCTTCACCCTCACCCGCACGCTCGGCGCGTCGTCGCTCACCGTGCGTTACACGCGGCCCTCCGGCGCGCCGGACTGGACGCTGGAGGCCACGGAGAGGTCCCTTCGCTTCTCCTCGGGAGCGTCGGCGGGCGCGGCGCCCGACCCCCTCGTCCTCACGGTGGACACGCACCGCTGCTACGGCACTCTCCTCGGGCTGTTCGGCGAGGACGGCCGAATCGAGCTGCCGGCGGTGCTGCACCTGCCCGGCTACGGCACGCTGCGCGTGACCTCGGGCCAGGCCGGGGCCTCCCTGGGGTACGCCTCGGGACCGGGCTGGGTCAGCGTCTCCTTCCCTGCGCCCAGCAGGACCCTCCCCAGCGTCGACTACCGCCTGGAGGTGGTCACCGTCTGCCCGGGCCCCCGGGGCGGCGGGGCGGATCCGCGCCTCGACGGCTATCGCCGAAACTGGCTCAACATCCTCCAGCTCAATCCGAACCGGCGCGTGCTCTCCAACAACACGGACAGCGACACCTGCGGTTTCTGCTACTACGAATACGCCGACATCGCCCGGGAGACGCCCCCGCTCGCCGACCACCTTCTCGCCCTCGACATCGTGCGCCAGTCGATCGAGCGCGTGCTCGGCGGGATGAAGACCTACGGCATGCCGGGTTACGGCGACTTCCCCGAGGATTCGGCGGACACCGCGCCGTCGCTCCTGATCGCGGCCGACGACTATGTCGAGGGGCGCCAGGACTGGGCCTGGCTGCGGCTCCACTATCCGGCGATCCGGGCGATGGCGGACCGGATGCTGGCAACGGACCGGAACGGCGACGGCCTCGTCACCTACGTGGCGTCGGGAAACTCGGGCACGTGGAACGAGGGGCAGCCGAAGGTCCGCCCGTCGAACTGGTGGGACACGATCGGCTTCGGCCACGAGGACGCCTACGCGAACGCGCTGGCCTACCGGGCACTTCAGGGGATGCAGCGGATGGCGGCCCGCATGCCCGAGCCCGCGGATGCGGCCCGCTACGGGTCCGCCGCCCTTAGGCTCCACGACGCCTATTTTCCGGCGTTCCTCGACCCAAGGACGGGGATCCTGGCGGGATGGCGGAGCGCCGACGGCGAGCTCCACGACTATTATTTCCTCTGGGTGAACAGCATCGCCGTCCTCTACGGCCTTGTCCCCGGGGACAGGGCAGCCGGAATCATGGACCGGCTCTGGGACAAGATGGCCGAGGTCGGCTATGCGGACTTCCGGCTCGGGCTCCCGGGCAACCTGGTGTCGGTGGCGCGCAGGGACTACGCCCACAAGGACCCGCGCTACGGCGGCGGCGCCCGGGAGGACAACGCCGACGGCTTCCAGGTCTACTGCAACGGCGGTGCGACGGCCTGCTTCGCCTACTTCACGATCGCCGCCTTCGACAGGGTCGGCCAGCACGACCGGGCCGAGCGGATCCTCTTTCCGATCCTCGCGGCGTTTGACCGGAGGGAGTTCGAGGGCACCGGAGCGGACCAGCGCACCAACGACTGGAGGAAATGGGACGGGACGGCCGAGGGCTACGAGGGCTTCCTGGTCGACAACTACTACACCCTGCTCGCCGTGCCGCAGCGCCCCTAAGGGACCAGGTAGACCTCGACCAGGCCGATTCCGGTCGTCCCGCCGGCCCCCGTGACCTCCATCGTGTAGGCTCCGGCCGGCAGCGTGATCACCATCGCGGAATCCAGCGAACCGGTGGTGAGACCGAAGGCCCCCACGTTGCTCATGTCGGTGGGCGTCGCCGCGCGGAACGAGGCGCCGACAGCGGAGGTGCCGCCCAACGGGGCATTGCCCCAGCCCTGATTGCTGGCGACCAGCGTCGATGTGCTGTCATAGACGCTCAGCACCGGCTGCGAGAGGGTGCCGCCGAGATTGAAGGGGGCGATCCCCAAGGCCGGGCCAATGCCGCGGACCAGGAGGGTCGCCGGTTGCGTGCCACCGACATAGATTCCGCCAATCAGGATGTTGCCGCCGGTCTCCACCTGGGCGCGCGTTGAAATATTGGTCATCACCTCGGGGTCCGAGGGGTTCATCTCGTAGACCTCGACCAGCCCGATGCCCGTCGTCGCGCCCAACCCGGACAGCTGGACGGTGTAGGTCCCCGGCGGCAGGTAGGCGACCATCGCGCTGTCGGCGCTTCCCGAAGAGAGGATGAACGCCCCGACGGCGCTCATCTGGGCCGCCGTCGCCTGCTGGAACGTCGCGGCCACCGTCGAGTTGCCGGACACCGGTGCGTTGCCCCACCCCGTGTCCGAGGCCATCAGGTTGCCTGAGGCGTCAAAGACCGAGATCGTCGGTGTTGCCAGGGTTCCCGCCAGGTCGAAGGGGGCGAGCGCCAGGGCCGGGCCGACGCCCCGGATCAGCACCTGCTTTGTGCCGCCAGGGGGCCCGGTGACGGAGATGCCCGCGATCGCGATGTTGCCTCCGGTCCCCACCAGGGCGCGCGTCGAGATGTTGACCAGGCGGCCCGGCAGCGACGCGGCGACCGTGACCGCCGCCGCCGCGCTGGTCACGCTTCCGGAGCTGCCGGTGACGGTGACCGTGTAGCTCCCGGCGTTCGCCGCCGTGACCGAGGAGACCGTGTACGTCGAGTTCGTGGCCCCGGTGATCGCCGCGCCGTTGAGGCTCCACTGGTAGGTGAGCGCGCCCGGGCCGATGGCGCCCACCGAGAGCGTCAGCGGTGAGCCCAAGACGACCGACTGGGCCGCGGGCTGCGAGGTGATCTCGACCGTGGTCGGGGCGGCCCGCCCGGGCCGCTGCGCGCTGTACTGGTACATCGGCCAGTCGGAGGCCGCGGGCCCGGCGCCCAGGGTGAACGCGTAGACCTTGTGGTCCTCGCTCCCAAAATA
Organism: uncultured Opitutaceae bacterium; assembly: GCA_964398015.1. Classification (GTDB taxonomy): domain Bacteria; phylum Verrucomicrobiota; class Verrucomicrobiia; order Opitutales; family Opitutaceae; genus Palsa-1447. The sequence continues at coordinate 4,445 of CAYNLL010000223.1, forward strand.
GAGCGAGTTCCCGCTGATGACGGGGGAGGAGCGCACGATGTCGTCCGTGGCGTAGATCCTCACCAGGGCCCCTCCCGGGCTGATCGCGTAGACGTTGTGGTCGTAGCAGCCGATGTAGACGACGCCGTTGGAATCGACCGCGGGGGCGCTCGCCCTCACCTGGGTGCCGAGCGAGTACTTCCAGTCGAGCGCGCCGCTTGCCGTTGAGAGCGAGTAGAGGTTGCCGTCGTAGCCCCCGAAATAGACCGAGCCGTTCGCCAGGGCCGGCGCGGAGGTGATGCCGTCGCCCACGCCATACGACCAGCGCAGCGCGCCCGCCGGCGTGAGCGAGTAAAAGCTCCCGCTCAGCGTCCCGAAATAGACGTTCCCCTGCGAGTCGATCGCGGCGGCCGTGTAGATTTCCTCGCCGGCGACGGGGGCGGTGTAGGACCATTTCACGGAGCCAGCGGGGGTGAACGCGTAGAACACGCCCCCGTCGGTCCCAATGTAGATGGTCCCGTCCGGCGCCACGGTGGGCGCCGCGTACGACACGCCGGAGACGGCGGCCGTCCACTTGAGGGTGCCGGCGGGGTTGATCGCGTACAGGTTGCCATCGTCGTCGTGGAAGTAGATCGTCCCATCGGCGCCCAGGGCCGGAGAGGACGAGAGCCCGTTGTCCAGGCCCGAGCTCGCGGGGGGCGTCGGCACCGTGTAGGTCCAGTTGAGGGCGCCGGCGGGGCTCAAGGCGTAGAGGTTCCCGTCCGTGCAGCCCGCGTAAATGGTCCCGTCGGAGCCGATCGCGGCGCTGCTCGTGTCAAACACGCTGCCCCCCGTGTGGCTCCACTTGACCACGCCGCCCGGGCCGATCGCGTAGAACGCGTTGTCGTTGCTCCCGACGTACACCGTCCCGTCCGTGCCGACCGCGGGCGAGCACGTGACGGCGTCCTGGGTGAGCGCCTGCCACTGCGAGTCGGCGACCGACAGCGTGAACTCCCCGATGTCGCCCGAGGTCCTCCCGTCGACCTGGATGAGGTAGGGGGTGCCCGCCGTCGCCGTGAACGGGCACTTGCACTGGCTGACGGCCGTCGTCGTGCCGACATCATTGGAGCCGACGGCCGCGTTGACGAGGGTCAGGTTGGCGAGCGAGGTGCCGGTGTAGACCGCGGCCGCGGGCTCGAAGTCATAGCTGTACGCCGAGACCTGCGCGGGCCCGGAGAACGGAGGCGTCCACGTGTACCAGAGGGAGTGCCCGCCGGAGGTGCCCAGGATGCTGGGCGCCCCATTGGCGGTCGCATTGCCGTTGGCGTCGAGGATCGAGGCGCTCGGGCCCGTGAGCGCGAGCGGAG
>CAYNLL010000224.1:0-4235 GCA_964398015.1 uncultured Opitutaceae bacterium
AGATCATCGGGATCGTCGGCAAGGACGGCGGCTACACGGCCAAGGTGGCCGACGCCTGCGTCATCGTGCCCACCGTCAACCCCAACAACGTGACGCCGCACAGCGAGGCGTTCCAGGCGGTCGTCTGGCACCTCTTTGTCTCCCATCCCGACCTCAAGGTGAACCAGACGAAGTGGGAGTCGGTGGTGGCCAAGCCTTAAGGAGCATGGCGCTGCGGCCGGCAGTGTTCCTGGACCGGGACGGCACCCTGAACGTCCAGGTGGTCAGAGACGGCCGGCCCTATCCCCCCGGCAGGCTAGAGGATTTCCGGCTCTTCGACGGCGTCCCCGAGGGCTGCCGCGCGCTCAAGGCGGCCGGCTTTGCGCTGGTCGTGGCGACGAACCAGCCCGACGTGGGCCGCGGCGAGGTCTCGCGGGCTGCCGTCGAGGCGATGCATGCCCGCCTCGTGGAGCTCGTCCCCGAGATCGACCGAGTCGAGGTGTGCTACGATCCGGGCCGCGGGGAGCCCTCCGCCCGGCGCAAGCCCGAGCCGGGGATGCTGGTCGACGCCGCGGCGGCCCTCGGCATCGACCTGGCGCGCTCCTGGATGGTCGGCGACCGATGGAGGGACGTCGAGTGCGGCAGGCGCGCCGGCGTGAGGACGGTTTTCATCGACTTCGGCTACGACGAAAAGCTGCCCTCGGCCCCTGATTTCACGGTCGGGAGCTTTCCCGAGGCGGTTTCTCGAGTTTTGGGTGTCTTAACCCCTGCACCCCGGCCGGGGAGCTAATCTCCTTGCCCGGCGGCGCAACGCCGACCTCAATATATTCAACAAAAACCCATGAAGTCTCTCAACGAACTCACGATCCAGCTCTATGCCGACGGTGCCGACAAGGCGGGCATTCTGGACCTCTACTCCAAGCCCTATATCAAGGGCCTGACCACGAATCCCAGCCTCATGAAGAAGGCCGGGATCAAGGACTATGAGGCCTTTGCGAAGGACATCCTCCAGACGGTCACCGCCAAGCCGATCTCGCTCGAGGTCTTCACGGACGACTTCAAGGAGATGAAGCGCCAGGCGCTCAAGATCTCCGCGTTCGCGAAGAACGTCTATACCAAGATCCCGATCACGAACTCGCGCGGCGAGTCCTCCCTGCCCCTGATCAAGGAGCTGGCCCAGCAGGGCGTTAAGCTCAACATCACCGCGCTCTTCACGCTGCGCCAGGTGGCCGGCGTCGCCGAGGCCTTGAATCCGGCAGTCCCTTCCGTCGTGTCCGTCTTCGCCGGGCGCATCGCCGACACCGGCGTCGACCCGGTGCCGCTCATGCGCGCCTGCGGCGCGCTCCTCCACGGGCATGACAAGGCGGAGCTCCTCTGGGCCAGCACCCGCGAGGTCCTCAACATCTTCGAGGCCCAGGACTGCGGCTGCGCCATCATCACGGTGCCCCACGACATCCTCGGGAAGGCCTCAAAGATGTTCGGCATGGACCTTACCGAGCTCTCGCTCGACACCGTCAAAATGTTCGCAAAGGACGCGGCTGATTGCGGTTACACGCTCTGACGCCCCACTTCGTCATTTACCTGGCGGGCGGACTCCTTCAATCCTGAGAGTCCGCCTGTCCACTTTATGCTCCCTCGGATACGCCTGCTGAGCCTCATTGCCTGCGCGCTGGCCCTTTCGGCGCAGCTCCGGGCCGCGAATCTGGACGGATCGACGCAGGAGGCCGGAAACGCGGAGGCCGCCCGCCTCTACTCGGAGGCCAACGCCTACGTGACGCATATGGCCGAGGGCCAGTACTCGTACGCCTACCTGCAGTTCTACTGGAAACGCGCGCAGGCCAACGTGGACCGCATTCGGCGCGTCTACGCGGAGTCGCCGACGGCCGCCAGTCTCTCCCGCGGCGACCTGAAGCTCGGGACCTTCGAGCTGGGTTACTTCAAGGAGCGGGTGCTCTACAACCTTGAGCTGAAGCAGCTGGGCTCCTTCGACGACGTCAACTGCGCCATCTTTCTCTACGGACGCGACGAGGGAAGGCGCGATGAGGCGAGGGACGAGGCGCTAGCCGACATCATCGAGGTGATGGCGCGCCGCCAGCGCTGGGAGGAGGCCCTGAGGTTCCCCGTGCTCGACGTCCACAGGCCGCTCCTCATGGGGACCATCTTCAGGATAGCCGCGTTCTATGACCAGCAGGACATGGTCAAGAGGCTCACGCTGGGCGCCGCCGAGCCCCTGCGGCAGGCGGCGGGCTTCGACGCGATCCTAGCAAAGGCCCAGGCCCTCCTCGGCAAGCCCCGCGGCGAACTCTTCGCCTTCGTCGACAAGCACCCGGACGACGCGGTGCGCGTCGCTGCCCTGCGCGGCATAGTGGAGAGGGCCATCCTGATCGGGAGGATGGACGGCCACCACCTTCCGAACGGCCAGTCGATCCAGACCGTGCACCTCGCCGTCCAGAACCTCGCGCTCAGGGACGACGTGAAGGCCGCCGCGGCCCGCCTCTTCAGGGATTCCCCGGACGGCGCCGCGCCCCTGCTTGCGGTCTACAGCGCCTCCCTGGGGATCTCGCCGGAACCCGGCGCCGCCCCGGGCGCGCACGAGGCCTACCTGCGCTACCTCGCCGATGCCGGCAAGCTGGACGAGGTCGCAGCCTACGGGCTGGGCGGCCGCGCATGCCGGCTCAAGGCGATCGAGCTCCTCGCCGAGGCGGGACGCGCGGACGAGGCCGAACGGCTGCGACTCGCGTTTGCCGCCCCCGCCACGCCGGACGGCAATGCGGCCGCGCTCGCGGAGTTCCGGGGCCTCATGGACTCCGCGGAGGTTCCGCTCGTGGCGCGGGAGAAGACGTTCGCCGACCTGCCGATCTCGGACCCGTGCGTGATGGCGACCGCCATCATGGACTGGAGCCTCACGCCGAACCGCTCCCAGCGCGGGGCGACGCCCTGGGACGCCGTCGTCTTCAAGTTTGCGGGCGGCTTCGACAACCTCCCCAAGCCGAAGTCGGCCGCCGTCAGCGACGCCGCGAGCACCGTGAAACCCTACTGAGCGGGCCCCGCGCCACACCCTGGTGAACATCCTTTTCGCAAACTACGGGGACTTCACGACCAACAGCCTGAACCACATCGGCGGCTTCGCGAACACGCTGTCCGCCCAGGGCCATTCGTGCGTGGTGGCCGTCCCCTCGGGAAAGGAGACCCTCTCGTCGGCGTGGAACCCGGTCTACATCCCGGCGCTCTACGACGAGGTCCTCTCGCAGCCCGCGTTCTTCCCGGACCGGGGCACGGCCGACATCATCCACGCGTGGACGCCGCGCGAGGGGGTGCGCAAGTTCGTCCTCGCCTACCAGCGCTCGGTGAGGCGCCCGGCGAAGCTTGTCGTGCACCTGGAGGACAACGAGGAGCACCTCATCTCGGGCTACGCGCGGCGCTCGAAGCAGGAGCTTCGCTCGATGGGATTCATGGAGCTCGACGCGATCATGACCGACAGCCTGCCGCACCCGCTCAGGCACCGCACGTTCCTGCGCCTGGCCGACGAGGCGACGATCATCGTCGAGCGGCTCAAGGAGGTCGTTCCCTCCACGGTCCCGTGCTCGCTGCTGCAGCCCGGCGTCGACCCCGAATACCTCAAGCCCCAGAACCCGGACCCGGACGTGCGCAGGGAACTTGGTATCCCGCCCGGGGAGCGCGTGATCGTCTTCACGGGCAGCAACACGTTCGCGAACGACCCCGAGATGCGCGAGCTCTACCTGGCCGTCAGCATCCTGAACAAGAGGGGCTTCCCGACCCGCCTCGTGAGGACCGGATTCAACCGGCCCGAGTTCCTCGAGGGCCTCTCGCCCGAGCTCAAGACCCACGTGCTCGACCTGGGCTTCATCGCGAAGGCGCGGCTTCCCGGTCTTCTCGCCATCGCCGACGCGCTCGTCCAGCCCGGCAGGCCCGGGCCGTTCAACGACTACCGCCTCCCCTCCAAGCTGCCCGAGTTCCTGGCGTCGGGACGGCCCGTCGTGCTCCCGCGGACCAATATCGCCCTCGGGATGCGTGACGGGGTCGACGCCCTCATCCTCACGAGCGGCACTCCGGAGAACATCGCCGACTGCTGCGAGCGGATCTTCAGGGATCCCGAGTTCGCCTCGGGGCTCGGCTGGAACGGCGCCGCTTTCGCCGGCCGCAACTTCAACCTCGCCTGCAACACGGCCGGCCTCCTGAGCACCTACGAAAGGGTCCTCGCAGGTCCCGTCCGCCCGTGCTGGGAGCTGATCCGC
>CAYNLL010000224.1:4245-5726 GCA_964398015.1 uncultured Opitutaceae bacterium
GCGTTCGAGCTTTCGGGCGCGATCGGATCACTTTCCCCAGGCAAAGGCTCTTTGCCCGACGGCATATCGGGGCTCGCGGCGGACCTCGCCGCCATCGTCAGGCTCGAGGACGAGCGCGAGTGCAGCGCACTCGAGGCCCGCGACAAGGTCCGCCTCCGGCTGGAGGACGCCGTGCGCCATCTGGAGCTCCAGCGCGACCTGACGGTCCAGCACCAGCACAACCTCGAGGAGAAGGTCGAGGCCCAGGACCGCCACATGAGGCTCCATAAGAAGCTCTCCGACAGGCATATCCAGAACCTCGAGGTGCGAATCGGGGGAATTGAGAAGATCGCCCGCGCGCAGGCGGAGAAGGCGGCCACCGCGGGGGCCGCAGCGGCCGAGGACCACCGCAAGCTTGTCGCGCGCATCCTGGAAATGGACGCGGAGCTCAAGGCCCGCGAACAGCGGCTCAAGGCGATCTTCCGCTCTCCCTCCTGGAGGCTCACGGCCCCCGTCCGCGACCTCCAGCGGGTGGCCGCGTGGGTCCGCGCGAAGATGGTAAAGCCCGCGCCGGCGGGCGAGGCGCCCGCCCCCGGCGCGCCCGAGGCACCGCCCGCAGCCCCGGCGTCCCCGCAGCCGGCGCCGACCACGCCCACCACCCACCAGTACACCTTCAATTTCGACCACCCGAGGACCTGGACCACGGCCTCGAACAAGCTCCTTATCCTGGGCTGGTGCTACGAAAACGCGGGCGCGCCCATCCTCGGCCTGAGGGCCCAGTTCGCAGGGAAGACCTACGAGGGGATCTACGGCTCCAAGAGGCTGGACGTCCTCGTCTCCACAGGGATGAAGCAGGCGGAGTACTCGGGAATCAAGATCGACATCCCGACGCACCTCGGCGACCACGCGCTCATCGTCGAGGTCGAGCATGCCGACGGATGGACCCCCTTTTTCCAGACCCTGGTCCATGTGGGCAAGCCGGGCGACCCCACGGAGCTGAGCGAGTACGAGAAGTGGTGCGACCATCATGAGGCGCTCGACGCGGACGACCTCGCAGCCATCGGCAAGCACATCGCTGCCTTCGGCTCGAGGCCGCTGATCTCGGTGGTGATGCCGGTCTTCAACCCGCCCGAGGCGCTCCTGGCGAAGGCGATCCAGTCCGTCGCGGACCAGCTCTACCCGCTCTGGGAGCTGTGCATCGCCGACGACGCCTCCACCCTGCCCCACGTCCGCGCGGTGCTGCAGCGCTTCGCGCGCCAGGATGCCCGCATCAAGGTGGCCTACCGCCCGATGAACGGGCACATCTGCGAGGCGAGCAACAGCGCACTCGAGCTGGTGACCGGGAAGTTCGTGGCCCTGTTCGACCACGACGACGTGCTCCCGCCGCGCGCCCTCTACGAGGTGGCCGCCGAGATCGACTCCCACCCGGACGCGCAGCTCGTCTACACCGACGAGGACAAGATCGACATGGAAAACCGCCGGTTCGACCCCTACTTCAAGCC
>CAYNLL010000225.1:0-5678 GCA_964398015.1 uncultured Opitutaceae bacterium
GGATTTGGCCGAGGTTTGCAATCGTCCGCGAAGGACGGGGGCCCCGCACCGGCGATCGCCTCGACCTCGTGTTTGATGAACAGGGCGCAGGCCTCCCATGGGTCCGCAATCTCGCCCCGGGTCTCAAGGGAGAGGCCGGACCTCAGCCCCACGGCGAACCCCTCTTTCTGGTTCCGCTCAAAGAACCAGCCCCAGTCGACTTCCTTGTCCGAGGAATAGCGCAGCCAGGCCTCCACGATCTTGGCCCTCTGGCCGAGCGCCTCGCGGAGCGAGGCAGGGTCGATCTCGTCCCTGAATTCGAAGTAGCCCGAATCGCGCAAGAGCTGGAGGAACGAGGTGCCCTGGGCAGGGACGATCTTTGTCCGGAATGTAAACTCGCGGGCCAGGTTGAGCACCTTCTCCAGGGCGGCGGGCAGTCCGGCGGGGTCGGCATTCATTCGGGGCGAACGCCCGCTACTCTCCTCTCCTTGGGTTCCAACGTCGAGTCGATGCGCGCCATTCCCACCCCCCTCGCCTGAAGGACCAACGGCCCGCGGCCCTACCCCGGCGCATCGAGGCTTCCGGGGGAGCCCCCTCCCGCGCTCCTCTGGGACTGCCATGCATCATTGCTCCTTGGGGTCCATGCGGATGTGGAAATCAGGGGCGGGGCGATCGGCCCCGGTCCGGATGGCCGTGGCGCCTCGGGAGCACATGCCGGAGTCGAGCCCCGTATCCCGCGCCGTCCCGCCCAGCTGCTCTGCGAGGACTAGCAGCGGGCCGGCGCGGGTGACATGGCCCTCCCGGGCCCCTTCGTGGAAGGGGACGGCAAGTCGACCGCCGGCTTAATTGTTGGCAGCGACCCGAGTTGCGCCCGCGAGTTCAAGGGCCTCGCGGAACGGGACAAGATAGTGGCGGATCGCGGCGAGTTCGCCGGGAGTCGGACAGTCGGGATTGGCCACGACTGGCGGTGATCCGTGGCGGCTGAGGCAACGCTCGAGCACCGCTGCCGCCTCGAACTCGGCCAGATGGCCGCAATCCAGGAACAGACCGTCGGGGTCGTGCGCGACCTCGCCTCCGGGCGCCAATCTCGCGACCGGAACGCCCTGCAGGGCGACAAAGCGAAGCGCGTGCTCGGCGCCGTGGGTAAAGAGTCCGTGCCGGTCCCCAACGGCGATGAGACCCACGGCACGATGTCCCTTCTGCAGGGACGCGACCTGGCAGAGCACCTCGAATTCGCCCGCGCCTTCGCGGACGGGATCGCCCGGAGACCAAGGCGCGGCCCTCACAACCGCGACTCGATTTCCAACTGCCTGGGCAAGGGCGGACGGATTCAGGAATGCGGCGGCCAGTCCGCATGCCATCCACGACAAAACTGAAGCTGATCGAACAATTCGCATGGCTTTTCATGCAGCAACGCACATGCCAATAAGGCCGCCGGCGAGTATGCAACGAGCACGGCTCCAATGCGTTAATAGAACATTAACACGTTCACGCCCTGTATCCGCTGCAGCTCCCGTGTCGGCCGACGAAAATGGAGAAGCCGGCCTCGGAGGCCGGCTTCGCAACGCAAATCGGGCGTTCGCTCAGGCTCTGGGCTTCTGTGCTGTCGCGTCGTCGACCACAGCCCTCAGTTCTACCTGTACCGCCTGCGGCTGGCGATCGAGCTGTTCCCTGCAAATCTCGAGAACGCGCGGATGCGATGCCGCATCCTGTGCCAGTGCATAGCGGGCCGACGTCGCCAATCCGGGTTCGTTCGAACCCAGCGCCTCCAGGACGCTGACGATGTGCCGCTCATCCCCGCTCGCCAGAAAAGCGCCCCAACGCAGGTTCATCGCCGCCGCCGAAACAACCGGGGTCTGGCCCACGGGCGCCGGTGCGGATGCGAGCAGCCGATCCACCTCTGCACGCACGGGGTAGTTGAACGTGCCGAACAGCTCGCGGACCTGCCGCGCGCCGGTCGGATCGCCGGCGAGCCACGCCGCGATGGCAAGGGTGCGACGGGTAGGCAGCGGAAGAAACCGCGCCGAATGGATCCAGCCGGCCACCTGCTTCGGATTCTGCTCGAATACTGTGCTGAAAAAGCCAAAGGCGGCATACTGCCCGGCGGGCTCCTCGAAGTAGCCGTCGCTGCTAAGGCTGCATACGGCTTGCACAAAGGCATCGGGGGCCGGGTGCTGGTAATAATCTTCCATCCATTGACGGCCAAAGTCGGCGCCGCGGAGGACGGGAAAAGCGGCGAGCGATAGGCACGCGGCGAAGGCAAAGCGAAATGATTTCATGGGGGATTGGGGTTATCCGGCTGAACGATTGTCGCCAATAGGGCTTGCTACTTCCGAATCCTACCGCCCCAGCGGCTTTCTGTAAAGAGCGGGTCTTAATATTATCTTAGCACAACCCGTGCCGCGGAACTCGCAGCGGCCGCTCGGCGGCCTCGTTCGCTAGAAATAAGCCCATACGAGACGAGATGAAGGGGGCTTCCGCTCCATCGGATCGCCTTTCCATCCGGCCATTCCGGCATTAACCGCTGTTGCTAGGGCTAATTGTGGGTGCAGCGCCGATGTCCAAGGATGAATGGCCAGGCATTCGGCCCGTGAAACGCGCGCGTCCTGGAAGCCCAAAATTCCTGCGAGGCTCTCGTGCCGCCCTGTGCGCATCCCGTACCTGCAGTCACATGGCAATCAGCCCCAATTTGAAATCGCTGCCTCAGAGGACGGAGTTGCGCAGATCCGGCCGATCCGATTTCGACCGCCGACACCTGGCTGCCTACGCGACCCTCCGCCATCGCAGCGTGCGCACGATAGGCTCTCCCCCTGCGGAGGCGGTCTCCAGGCGGATCGTGAGCCCTTCGCCGTCAACGCTCATCGCTCGCGTGAAAACCTGCCCGACATTCTCCGGCGAGAGGGCGCCCACCAGTCGCGTCGAGACCGTGCCGCGCGCATCGTCGACCGTATAGGTTCCGAAGTAAGCGTCGTAGCCTCCCCGGGCGCGGCTGTTGTTCGGCACCGGCTGAGCCGGCGCCGCCTCGGCTGCGGCGCGGCGGTCCCGCCTCATGAATTGGGCCGCAAAATGCCCGTTCCGATCAAAGAAAAGCAGCGCTACCGGGTCCGAACCCAGCGACGGCTCCTCCCTGCGCTCGCCTGCGCGCGTGAAATCCTCGCGCGAGAGGAGCTCCCACGTGCCCGCCAGCTCGGTTGAAAGGGGCCTTTGCGAGGAGGGGTCCTGGGGTTTCATGTGAATCTCGTTATTCCTCGCGGCGGCCAGTCGTCAATTCCCCAGGCGACGGGCAGGCGCCGTCCTCTCAAGGGGCGGGGTCCCAGGGAGTCAGGCGCGGGATGAAACGTCGGACGTTCCGTCGATATTCGCGATAGGCGTCGCCGAACCGCGTCTCCAGCTGCGGCTCTTCCACCAGGGGAATGTAGAGCAGGTTTAGGGCCATGAAGGAGGCCGCCCAGGCGCAATGGAAAGGCGAGCGCAGAACGGCCGCCTCGCCGAACAGGACCAGGATTACCCCTGAGATCATCGGATTGCGGACGAACCGGTACGGTCCGTGAACGACAAACTGGCGCGGGGGATCCCACGGGGCGAGGGTGCCCTTCCCTTCGGTTGCGAATCGCCACACCGAGGCGACCGCGAGGATGAGGCCAAGGCAGAGAAGCGCGAGACCGAGCGCTTGGATGCACAGGGGACCAGCCGCGCCCGCTACGGTGAACCGGACCCCGTAGCGTTGGGCGATCCAGAAGGGAACCAGCACCGCAACGGTACAGGTAAGGACCGCGATGGCGAGCAGGTGGCGAAGCAGCGTGATCACGGCCGTGCGGCAGGCGGCTTCGCACGCGGCCGTCCGCGGCTCGCCGCAGGCCTTGCCCGAAAGGGCGCCGTCGAGCGGTCCGCCGCCTCAGCCGGGAAACAGGCGTCTGGATTCATGGCGTCTTGGGGCACAGCACCGGCACCGGACGGGTGTCAGGTCTCCTCCTGCTTCGCGCCCAGCTTCTTGAAGAGGGAGGGATCCGGCTCCTCGGAAAGCGAGAGCCAGGACAGCGCCTCCTTCATGCTCCTGAAGGTCACTATGCCCGTCTCGCCCTTCCCGTCGCGCAACGTCGCGAACATGCGGCTATAGCCATACTGCCAAGGGGTCGAGACCACGAACGCCCTCTTGGCTTTCGGGCTGAAGACGGTCCGCTCCGACAAATTGACGACGTCAATGCGCAGGAAGCCCGACTTCGTGACGTCGCGGAAGTCGAAGAGCTGGTCGAACTCCGGCCGGAAGTCCGGATGCTGCACCAACCGATCCATGTGGTCCTGCGCGTCTTCCGGGGTCAGCATGCCGGTGGCCTTCGAGTACACCACCCGGCGCTCTGCATCGATGTGGAAATCTGCGGGCATGGAGGTGGCGGACGACCTGTCCAACTCGGCCCCGAATGCCCCCTTGGCGCAACAGGATTTTCTCCCCGTAGCCCACGATGGGCCGAGGCGCAGGATGGCATTCGGCCCAAGGCCGCGCCGCCACCGGGCGCGCGCTCAGCGCGCCGGACCAATCTTCGAGAGCAGGGCCTCGACCCGGGATTTCGAGGCCAGAACGCCTTCCACGGGCACTCGGGGGCTCAGCTCGATGACGAAAAGGTGCTCCGGCCGCCAAAACTGGCTCACCATGCCGAAATCGACTGATCCCGAGCCGATGCTCTGGTGGTCGTGGCCCTCGGCGTCGACGTCGTGGAGGTGGAATCCGATCTGGCGCGAGGCGTTCGCCTCGAGTTGGCCCCTGTGGCTGATGAGCCCGGCGCTCTCCTTCAGGTGCGCGTGGCCGGAGTCGTGCCAATAGCCCACCGGCAGCGGCGGAGCCATCCCCGCGAAGAGCTCCGGAAAGTCGGCGTCCAACGGAAGCTCCGTGAACGCCTCCCGGTTTTCTAGGCCCAGCAGGACATTCCTCTCGGCGGCATGCCCGAGGACGCTCTCCACGGAGGCCCGCGTCCTCTCCCAATAGGGGGCCATCTTCCTGCGCAGCTTGCCGAAGGCCTTGTTCACCATCGCCCTGTAGGACCTGTCCCCTGATTTCACGGCGTCGGGATGCGCCTTCAGGTAGGCCTCCATGCGCCGGTCGGGTTGGAGCCAGAGGTACCTCACGCTTCCCAGATGGCAGACAAGGACGGAGGCCCCGATTTGGGCGGCGAAATCGATCGACCGCTTGGTCTGGCGGACCCACTGGTCGCGCTCCTGGTCGGATGGCGACGACGGCTGGAAGAAATTCGGGGCCGGCTGCACGACGCCCATGGGAAGCGGGCAGAAGTTGTGGACCGAGCCGACCTTCACGACCCCCTGCTCGACCGCCCTGAGGATCCCCGGGACGAGGGTGATGCGTATGCCGTGGCTCAGCTCCACCCGGTCAAAGCCGAGGCCCGCCATCTCCGCCAGCATCTCATAGCCGTCCTTGTGGCGCTGTGAACACCAGCTGGTCGAGAGAGCGGGAGCGGGACTCACGGCGATCCCACGATCAAAGAATGTGCTCCATTTGCACGAAAAAAAGCCGCGGCCGACAGGGTCGGACCGCGGCCTTCAAAATGGACGGGGCTTGCCTCAGGCCTCGTAGCGGCGGCGAAGCATCGCCGTGAACGCCATGACCTTTTCCTTGCGGCGCCGCTTCTCGCAGGGCTTCTCGTAGTAGCGCTTCGCGCGGGTGCCCTTGATGATGTTCTCGCGGTCGA
>CAYNLL010000226.1:0-5663 GCA_964398015.1 uncultured Opitutaceae bacterium
ACGACGGCGTCATGGTCCCGCTCTCGGCGCTCACCACCGTCGAGAACCGCCTCGGGCCGGAATTCACCATGCGCTACAACCTGTACCGCAGCGCACAGATAAACGGGGCGGCCGCGCCCGGGTACAGCTCCAACGAGGCCAATGCGGCGCTCGAGGACGTGTTCGCAAAGACGATGCCACGGGAGATGGGCTTCGACTACATCGGCATGTCCTTCCAGGAAAAGAAGGCTCAGGAGGGCGTCCCCGCGGCCGCCATCTTCGCCCTGTCGCTTGTCTTCGTCTTCCTGATCCTCGCGGCCCTTTACGAGAGCTGGTCGCTGCCCTTCAGCGTCCTGCTCGGCGTGCCGGTGGCCATCTTCGGCGCCTACGTCACGCTCTTCGCGCGGCAGATGGAGAACAACGTGTTCGCGCAGATCGGCCTCATCATGCTGATCGGGCTGTCCGCGAAGAACGCCATCCTCATCGTCGAGTTTGCCCGGATGCGCTACGAGCACGGGAGCCCCCTCCTTGACGCCGCACTCCAGGGCGCGAAGACGCGCCTCAGGCCCATCCTGATGACCTCGTTCGCCTTCATCTTCGGCTGCATCCCGCTCTGGCTGGCAGACGGTTCGGGAGCAGTCGCGCGAAGGGTGATGGGGACCACCGTGATCGGCGGCATGCTCGCCGCAAGCGCGCTGGCCATCTTCCTGATCCCGGTCACCTTCTATGTGATAGAGATGTGGGCGACCAAGGGCCTGCCCCACAGCGCCCGCGCGACTCCCCTCCACCCTGTGGCGGAGCATCCCGAGCTTCGGGAGGGCGAGCGGAAAAGCGACCCGCACTTGCCGTGAGGAGGCCCATGAGACTTCACGGGACCGCAGGGCCCCTTTTTGCCGCAATCCTTCTTGCCGGATGCGCGGTCGGCCCCGATTACAAGCGACCCGATGCCGCCGCGCCCGGCGCGTTCCGCGGCGCGGCCGAGGGCGGGTCGCGGTCCCTGGCGGACCTAGCCTGGTGGGACGTGTACCGCGATCCCCGTCTCACCGAGCTGATCCGCGCGGCGCTCTCGGACGGGTTCGACGCCCGCATCGCCGCGGCCCGCGTGGAGCAGTCGCGCGCCGTCGCCGCCGAGGTCCACGGCCAGCTGTTTCCGGGGATCGGCTACTCGGCGGGCGCAGACCGAGGAAGGAACGCGCTCCTGGGGCAGCCCTACACGGAGGGCGGCGGGGCGACCGCGAGCGGCTTCGACGGCTACGTTGGCGCGGCGTGGGAGCTCGATCTCTGGGGCCGGGTCCGCAGGCTGGACGAGGCCGCGCGCTCCCAGTACCTCGCCTCTGAGGACGCGCGCCGCGGCGTCCTCCTGAGCCTCGTGAGCGACGTCGCGACGTCCTACTTCGATCTCCTCGAGCTCGACAACGAGCTGGCGATCTCCCGCCAGGCCGTGCAGTCGTTCGGCGAGAGCCTCAAGCTGTTCAACCGGCGCCTCGAGGGCGGCGTCGCCTCGCGCCTCGACACCGCGAGTGCCGAGGCGGCGATGGCCACGAGCGCGGCGCGCATCCCCGAGATCGAGCGGCAGATCGCACTGACGGAAAACCAGATCAGCATCCTGATCGGCCGCGCCCCGGGGCCCATCTTGCGCGGCGCGCCGCTCGCGGAGCAAGCGACGCCCCCCGAGGTTCCCGCCGGGCTGCCCTCGGCCCTGCTAGAGCGCCGGCCCGACGTGAGGCAGGCCGAAGAGTCCGCGCACGCCGCGAATGCCGGGATCGGCGTCACCGTCGGCGGATTCCTTCCGCGCATCGGCCTGAGCGCCCTCCTTGGCGGGGTCAGTTCGAATCTGAGCGACATCACGTCGCGGCGCGCGGGACTCTGGTCCGTCGGCGGACAGGTCACCGGCCCCCTGTTCCAGGGCGGAGGGCTCCGCGGGCAGTATGATCAGGCAAAGCAGGCCTGGGAGGAGGCGAAGCTCAGGTACCAGCAGACTGCGCTCAGCGCCTTCGCCGACGTGGCGAACGCCCTCGTGAACCGGCAGAAGCTCGGCGAGGCGCGGGAGCAGCAGGAACGGGCCGTCCGCGCGTACCAGGAGGCGGTCACCCTCTCCACGCAGCGCTACGGCGCGGGCAAGGCCAGCTATTACGAGGTCCTTCAGGCCCAGCAGATGCTCTTCCCCGCCGAGGCCTCCCTCGCCCAGACCGAGCGCGACCAGCTCATCGCGGTGGCACAGCTCTACAAGGCGCTCGGAGGGGGCTGGAACCTTTCGGACGAGCAGTGGGCGGGCGCGAGCGGGCGTTAGGCCGCGCCGCACCCGGGGAGGCCAGTTGCATTAACACTTGATTCCTTAGTAGCTTAGGCATTGACTTGAAGGTGACATGTCTCTCGGAGTCTGCATCGGCCGTGCATCCTCCGCGGTGCCGTCGTTGGAGACGGACCGCGAGGCGCCCGCCTCGTCTCCCCCATCCGACCTCCCCTCGATAGGCCAGACGGGCCAGGGCGACTCCGGCACGACGCACGGCGCCGCGGCTCGCAGGGAGAAGACAGCGGAAATACCGGCCAAGCTTCCCCGCGGTAACAACGAACTCATCCTCGTCGTGGAGGACGAGAGTCCGGTCCTCAACGTCGTGCGCGCCACCCTTCAGAAGTTTGGGTACCGGGTGCTGACCGCCGGCAACGGCGCGGAGGCGCTGTCGCTCTTCAAGATCGACCACGCGGCCATCGCCGCCGTGTTCACAGACCTGGCGATGCCGGTCATGGACGGCCCGACCATGGCCGCCGCGCTCCGGACCATCAATCCCGCGGTGAAAATCATCGCGTCGAGCGGCCTCGCGGCGAGCTTCGGCTGCCTTGAGGAAACAATGCCGGGCCTCTCGGAGTTCATCCCGAAGCCCTACACCGCCGAGACGCTCCTCACGGTGGTCGCTCGGGTCCTTCGCGGCGATCCCGGCCCGGCCTAGCCGGAGTACGGACGCGGGCAGGCGCTTGGGCTTGTGTCGCGCAGCGCGCCCCGTATTGAGGGGCAGCGTCCATGCCAAGCTCCTACAATAACGTTGCCGGAAAGAGCATCGAGAGGATCGCCGCGCTCAGCGACGGCATCTTCGGCGTCGGCATGACCCTACTCGTGCTCGACCTCCGCCTGCCCGCGCTGGCCGTGGTGCACAGCGACCAGGACCTCAGGACGGCGCTCGTCGGCGTCGTTCCCCAGCTGGTCATGTACCTCATGAGCTTCGTGACCCTCGGCATTTTCTGGGTCGGCCAGCAGACCCAGCTCAACCACTGCGAGCGCTCGGACCGCCACCTCACCTGGATCAACCTGGCGTTCCTCTTCGCGGTGACGCTCATGCCCTTCTCGACAAAGCTGCTCGCGGAATTCTACACCTACCGGGCCGCGCTGCTCGCCTACTGGCTCAACATCCTTCTCCTTGGCGCAGGCCTCTACTGCACATGGGGCTATGCGTACCGCAACGGCCTGATACGGCCCGAAACCCCGGCCGAGGTCCCCGCGGCGGTCTGCCGGCGCATCATCATCGCGCAGAGCCTGTATGCCCTCGGGGCCCTTCTCTGCGTCTTTGACACGCGCCTCAGCATCGCGTTCATCGTCCTCGTGCAGCTCTACTATGCGGTTGCACCGGGATATCTGCGGTCCAAGTAATCTGGTTCCGTCCGTTGGCGCCAGCGGCCTCCGGCACAGGTTGCGCGGCGCGAGGTTGCAGTCATGTTTCCCCATCGCTTACCCTCAACCGGGACTGAACTCATCTTCCCTCCATGAACCTCCGGCATAAGACTCCCCGCAGGTACGGCATGGTGCTCCGCCTAAAACCGGGGAAATTCGAGGAGTACAAGCGCCTCCACGAGGCCGTGTGGCCGGGTGTTCTCGAGAGGATGTCCGCCTCCTCGATCAGGAACCATACGGTCTTCCACAAGGACGGCTGGCTCTTCAGCTATTTCGAATACTGGGGCGACGATTTCGAGGCGGACATGCGCCTCATAGGAGCCGACCTCGAAATGCGCAGGTGGTGGGCGGCCTTGGAGCCCCTGCAGGAACCCCTTCCCACACGCGAGCCCGGCGAATGGTGGGCGAGGATGGAAGAGATCTTCCACACCGATGGCCTCTGACAGGTGCATCGGCTTCGACGCCGACGACACGCTCTGGCACAACGAGAACATTTTTGAGCGCGTGCACGAGCGGTACTTCGAGCTGCTCGCGCGACACCACGACGCGGAGACGGTAAAGAACGCGCTGTACGCCACCGAAATGCGCAATCTCGGGCTCTACGGCTACGGGATAAAGGGGTTCATGCTCTCCTCAATCGAGACGGCGCTCGACCTCACGGACGGTGCGTTCAGCCCCGGGGAGATCCGCGAGCTCCTCGAGCTTGGGCGCGGGATGCTCGAAAACCCCGTCGAGCTGCTGCCCGGTGCTCGCGAGGCGCTCGAGCGGCTGGCCCCTGACTTCCGCCTCGTGCTGATCACGAAGGGCGACCTCAGGGACCAGGAGCGAAAGATAGCGAAGTCGGGCGTTGGGCACCTGTTCCAGGTGATAGAGATCGTCTCCGAGAAAAACGCGGAGACCTATTCCAGGATCTTCCAACGCCACGGGATTGATCCTGCGAAGTTCCTGATGGTAGGGAACTCGGTCAAATCGGACATCCTCCCGGTCCTCGCGCTGGGGGGAGCCGGGGTGCACGTGCCCTACCGCATCATCTGGGACCATGAGCACGCGGAGGCGCCTCCCGCGCGCGACGGCCGGTTCTTTGAGGCCCCCTCACTCCTCGAGCTGCCTGCGATTGTGAAGCTCTGGAGGTAGGAGACCCGCCGGAGTGTTCCTGATCCAAGTCCCCGCCCGCTCGCCTCCATGTCGTCCGATCCCAGCGCAGATGAGAGGAAATCGAGCCGTGGCGCCCTGGGCGCCGCCCTCGGTGGAATCGCGGCCTGGGCGTGGGCGATCGTCGCGGGCGGCGGCGGCCTCCTGCTGCTCCTGGAGAAAGGGCCCCTGCCTCTGACAAACGGCTGGTTCGCGCTTTTCTCCGGCCTTTCGGCGTGCCCGCTGACGGCGGTGCTCGTGAAGCGCCTCTGGGGCCTCACGCTGTCGGGGCGCGTGCGCGCTTCCGCCGCAGCCTTCTTCCTGGTCGCAGGGAGGGTGGCCCTGGCGGCGAGATTCTGATCCTCCGCCCCGCCCGCAGCCGCCGGAACGCGCCACGGCCCGGGCCCCAGCCCGCCGCCTCGAGGGTTGCGAAACTCCGATTTGTGCCTCCAAATTCCCCCATGGCCTCCCTCTATGAACAGCTGCGCGCCGACATCGTCACCGCCATCAAGGCGCGGGATGCAGCCACCGCCCTCGCCCTGCGCACCGCGGACGCGTCCATCCAGCGCGCCTCGATGGACCTATCCAAGCCCATCGACGACGCGCTGGTGGTCTCCGCGCTGCGCAAGGGGGTGAAGAACCTCGCCGACGCCATGGCGGAGTTTGAGAAGGGGGGAAGGGCCGACCTCGTGCAGGCAAACGCGACGGAAATCCGGCTGCTCGAGAAATACCTGCCCAAGGGCATCGACGGGCCCAGGCTCGAGGCCCTGATCGCCGAGGCCATCAGTGAGACCGGCGCCCAGTCCCGCAAGGAGATGGGCAAGGTGATCGGCGCACTCAAGAAGAAGCCCGAGGCCCCGCTGATCGACTTCGCGGCCGCGAGCAAGCT
>CAYNLL010000227.1:0-5649 GCA_964398015.1 uncultured Opitutaceae bacterium
CCCCGGTCCGGTGTGCGAGAATGAACGGATGCCTTTGCCCCGCATCGTCCGGTCCGCGTCCGAGAGGGCCGAGGGCCTCCTGGACCGCATCCTGTGCGTCGTGGGCGCGGTCGTCTTCTCGCAGCTGCCGGAGTTCATCCAGCAGTACACGCAGCGCCTCGAGGGGCATCTCGACGAGGCCCGCCTGCAGCTGGCGCGCTTCAGCGACGCGGCCGCCCAGTCCGGCCTCGCCCTGGACCAGCTCATCGCGGGAACCGGCCGCGACGCGGACCCGGCCGTGGCCCGGCTCGGCGGCGTGATCCGCTCGACCCTGTCGCGGGTGGACGAGCTGGCGGCGGCCGACGCCGCGCTCAGGCACGCGTCCCTCTGGAGCCGGCCCTTCGTCTTCGCCGCGCACGCAGACGGGTCGATTGTGCGTGCGACGTGGGCGATCTATCGGCCGGCCGTCCCGACGACCGCAGAGGGCCTTGTCTACGCCGGCGCCGGGATCGTGGCCGCGCTGGCCGCCTACCACCTCTGCGTGCGGGCGCCCGTCGCCCGCCTCCTTCGCGGGCCGGCGCGCCCGCCCGCGCCCCGGGGATAGCTCAAATCCGTGGACAGACCGGTCGCGGCGGGCCAAGGTCGGGGTGAACGATGCCCGACCTCCTCAAAGTCAACCTCGGCGAACGCTCGTACCCCATCGTCTTTTCCGACGACCTGACGGCGCAGGTGCGCGCGATCTCAGGAGAGCTGGCGGCCGAGGGAAGGCGGGTCGCCGTGGTCACGGACGAGAACGTCGCCCGCCTGCACGGCGCGGCGCTCGCCGGCCTCTTTGCGGAGGCCCGGGCCCCGGTCCACACGATCGCCGCGGGCGAGGAGTCCAAGTCGATCGCGGAGCTCGGCCGCGCGCTCGATTTCCTGGCCTCGAGCGGGCTCGACCGCGCCGGCGTCCTCTTTGCGGTCGGCGGGGGCGTCGTGGGCGACCTTGCCGGGTTCGCGGCGGCCTCCTACCTCAGGGGCATTCGCTACTACCAGGTGCCGACGACGCTGCTCGCGATGGTCGACAGCTCGGTCGGGGGGAAGACGGGCGTGAACCTCAAGGCGGGCAAGAACCTCGCCGGCGCGTTCCACCAGCCGCACGGGGTCTTCATCGCCACGGACTTTGTGAAGACGCTGCCGGCGCGCGAGTTCGCCGCGGGGATGGCCGAGGTCGTCAAGTCGGCGCTCCTCGCCGACCGGGCGCTCTTCGAGGACCTCGAGCGGGCGGCGCTTGCACCGGGCGACGCCCGGCTCGCCTCCGTCGTGCGCCGCTGCTGCGGGGTCAAGGCGGGGTTTGTCGAGGCCGACGAGCGCGAGCTGGCGGGGGAGGGCGGACGCGCCCTCCTCAACCTGGGGCACACCTTTGGCCACGCGATAGAGCAGGCGACCGGCTACGGCCAGTACCTGCACGGCGAGGCGGTCGCCATCGGGCTCTGCGCCGCCGCGCGGCTCTCCCGGTCCCTGGGGATGATCGGCGGCGCCGAGGTGGGCCGGGTGGAGGCCGTGCTGCGCGCCCACGCACTCCCCACGCGGGTGCGGGCGCCGCTCCCGATTGCGGGCCTGATGGAGACCATGGTGCGCGACAAGAAGGCGCGGGCCGGCGCGCTGCGCTTCGTGGTGCTCAAGGCGCTGGGGGAGGCCGTCGTCGTCGGCGGTGTCGCCCCGGAGGCGGTCAGGGGAGTCTGGGGCGAGGTCGGATGCGCCTAGGCCCGCGGGAGAAAATTCGTGTGTTCCGGCCTACGGCCGGTTAGACATCGAGCCATGTCCGCAATCGACGAAGGCATCGTCCGGGAGTTCTTCGAGCAAAACGGCTTCTTCGTCCGCCAGGTCCGCAAGTACCAGGTGCAGGCGCGGCGGAAGACGGGCGACGAGGAGGTCGACCTCCTCGTCCACAACCCGGGATGGGTCAAGGGCAGCCGCAAGCCGGACTTCTTCCTCTTCTCGACGGAGCTCCAGTTCGTCCACCAGGCGATCGTCTCCGTGAAGCCCTGGCACACCGAGGTGTTCACCCCGGCGATGCTCAAGGGCTCCCCGGAGATCTTCGGCTTCCTGGAGCAGAACGTCCTCAAGCAGGCGGCGAGGCTCTTTCCCCCGGACGGGGGCGACCTCGGCGGCGACGTGGCCAAGATCCTCGTGCTGCCGGCGCTGCCGACGGCCGAGCCCTTCCGGACCCAGAGCGTCGCGATGCTCAAGGAGCGCGGCGTCGACGGCATCATCTCGTTCCGCGCGATGCTCCTCGACCTGATCGAGAAGATTGAGGCCAACAAGAACTACGGGAAAAGCGACACGCTTCAGGTGATCCGCATCCTGAAGATCTACGACCTCCTCAGGGACGCCCAGCTCGACCTGCTCTCCGACCGCATGCAGTCCGCGAGGCGCGCCCGCGCCAGCCAGGCGGCCCCGGCCCAGCCCTAGGCCGTCGCGACGGCCCGAAATCGTTCTCGCTCTGGGCGCGTCCTGTTTTGAGATTTGAGCCGATGAAGCCCTTCATCCATCCCACCGCAATCGTAGAACCCGGCGCACAGCTGGGCGACGGGTGCGTCATCCATGCCGGAGCGATCATCAAGGCCGGCGCCGTCCTCGGGGAGCGGGTCGCCGTGCACCCGTACGCCGTGGTGGGCGGCGACCCGCAGGTCCTGCGCTTCGATCCCTCGGTCCCGACGGGGGCCCGGGTGGGGGCCGGCACGATCGTGCGCGAGTACGTGACGATCAACCGCTCGACGGAGAAGGGCGGGTTCACGGCCGTGGGTTCCAACTGCCTGCTCATGGCCTGCTCGCACGTCGCGCACGACGCGGTCGTGGGCAACAATGTCGTCGTCGCGAACGCGGTCCTGATCGCGGGCCACGTGGTCGTGGGAGACCACGTCGTGCTCGGCGGGGGCTCCGCCTACCACCAGTTCACTCGGATCGGCGACGGGGCGATCATCGGCGGCCTCGCCCGGATCACGCAGGACATCCCGCCCTTCGTGATGGCGGCCGAGCGCGACGAGGTGGCTGGGCTCAACCTGATTGGACTCAGGCGACGGGAGGTCCCCCGCGAGGCGATCCGAGAGATAAAGGAGGCGTTCAGGCTGGTCTACTTCACTCCGGGCAACATCCGCGAGGTCGCCGCGCGCCTGCTGGCCGAGGGCGGCCTCAAGTCCGCCGAGGCGTGCCGCTTCCTCGAGTTCATCACGGCCGGCAAGCGCGGCATCGCGCGGGCAAGGCGCGCGGGCAAGGCCGGGGAGCCGGATGGGGAGTGATCCGGGAGTTCCCGTGGGCGAGACGATTGCCATTACCTGCGGCGACCCCGCCGGGGTCGGCCCGGAGATCGTGGCGGCGTGGCTTGCCGCGGACCCCCTGAAGGGGGCCGGCGCGACGGTGATCGGCCCCTCGCGGTGGCTCGACACGCTCCCTGGGGGGCCGCGCCGGATAGCGGTGGGGACCGACGGGTACGAGGCCCTTGCGGGCCGGCCCGACGGCGAGAGCGCGCTTGTCGCCTGGGGCGCGCTCGAGCGCGCCGCGGCGCTCTGCAGCTCGGGGGAGTGCGCGGGTGCCGTGACCGCGCCCGTGAGCAAGGAGCGCATGGCCGCGATCGGATGGGGCTTCCCGGGCCAGACCGAGTTCTTCGCGTCGCGATGGGGCGGGGAGCCGACGATGGCCTTCTGCGGGGGCAGGCTGCGCGTGGCGCTGGTGACCTGGCACATCCCGCTCAGGGAGGTCCCGGCGTCGCTCACCGCCGCGGCCATCGCGCGCACCGTGCGCGCGGCCGACGAGCTCGCCCGCGGCGAGGGCGTCGCCGCGCCGAGGATAGGCGTCTGCGGGCTCAACCCCCACGCCGGCGAGGGGGGCCTGATCGGCACGGAGGAGATCGACACGATCGATCCCATCCTCGACACCCTGCGCCCGCGCTATCCGGGGCTTTCCCGCTGCCAGCCGGCCGACACGCTTTTCGGACGCCAGCTCCGCGGCGAGTTTGACGTCGCGGTCGCGCTCTACCACGACCAGGGCCTGGCACCGCTCAAGGCGGTCGACTTTGACGATGCCGTGAACGTGACGCTGGGGCTGCCCCACGTGCGCACCAGCCCCGACCACGGCACGGCCTTCGGCATCGCGGGGACGGGCCGGGCGGGCTCCCGCAGCTTCTGCAACGCCGTGGCGGTGGCGCGGCGCTTGATTCGCGCGCGCAATGCGCGATAGTGCTCCCGTAATGGCCGAATCCACCGTGCTCACCCAGCCGCCCGCACCCCCCGCCGTCCGCGAGGGGGGAGAGGGCCTGGTCCGCCTGACCGAGGCCGCCGGCAAGAAGGTGCGCGCCCTTGCCGAGCGCGAAAAGCAGGGCGATTTCCTGCGGATCGCGATCACGGGGGGCGGATGCAACGGGTTGAGCTACAAGCTGAAGTTCGCCCCGGAGCCCAGGCGGGGCGACATCCTCGTTCGCTCGGGCGGCGTGCCGGTCCTCGTCGACGCCCGGACGGCCCTTTACCTCAAGGGCACCGTGCTCGACTACTCGACCCAGCTGATCGCCGGGGGCTTCAAGTTCACCAACCCCAACGCGAAGGCCAGCTGCTCCTGCGGTGAAAGCTTCAGCGTTTAGGTGTTGTCATCACAGGCCCATAGGACGAGTGTCGTCTGATTCTACACACCCAGCAGCGTAATTATTGATGGCCTTACCGACTCCCTCGGCCGCCCCTGGCGGCAACCGTTCATCCGGGCAATATCAACGTCGCAGTAACGAAAGCGCGTTCTCGAGCATCCGCAGAAACCACCGGATAAAGGTGCCGCAGGTGCGGGTAATCTCGCCGGAGGGCAAGCAGCTCGGGATTCTGGACACGCCCAAGGCCGTGAACCTCGCCCTGGAGGTGGGCCTGGACCTGGTCGAGGTCGCCCCGAACGCGACCCCGCCGGTCTGCCGCATCATGGACTTCGGCAAGTACGTGTACGAGGAGCAGAAGAAGCACTCCCACGCGAAGTCGACCGCGAGCAAGATCAAGGAGATCGAGTTCACGGCGCGAATCGCCCAGAACGACTTCAGGACGAAGCTCCGCCACGCCGAGGAGTTCCTCGACCACGGCAACAAGGTGAAGCTGCGCCTCAAGTTCCGCGGGCGCGAGATGGCGCACACCGAGCTCGGCTTCGAGGTGATGAAGCGAGCGGTCGCCGACCTGGCGGGGATGGGGCATCCCGACGCCGATCCCAAGCTCATCGGGCGCAACATCCACGTGATGCTGACGCCGCTCCCCGCGAACAAGCGCAAGCCGAAGTTTCACTCGAAGAACGGGGAGACCGAGGATGACGCCGCGCCCTCCGGCGCGGCCTGAGGCCTCCGCGCCAATGCGCCGGGCGCTTGTCGCTCTTCTGCTGGCGTCGGTTTCCCTCCGTGCCGGCGAACCCGATCTGCCCGGGGTCCGGATCGGCCCGGTAGACTACGTGAATCTTGATGACGGGGCTGCGCGCCTGGGGCTGCGGCTCGTGCGGTCCGTCCCCGACACGACCGTGATGCTCAAGTCCGGCGCGCAGCCGGTCGCCCGGCTTGCCGACCACAGCCGCGAGATCGACCTGAGGGGGCTTCGGGTGTTCCTGGGAGACCCGGTGGTCGCGCGAGGCGGCGCGTTCTTCGTCAGCAGGATCGACTTCCTGGAGCGCCTTGTT
>CAYNLL010000228.1:0-5618 GCA_964398015.1 uncultured Opitutaceae bacterium
CCCGCCGGACTTGGCCGGGGGGGCGGCCGAGGAGGGCCGCCGGGACCCGCGGGGGGGCGGGGCCCACGGCCGCGTCGCCCGCCGACACGGCGAACTCCATGGTCATGGCCGGCATATACCCGGCGACCGCGTTGTGGCGCACGACGAGCACCTTGGCCTTCGCGTCCACGGAGACGACCTCCCCGGTGAGCGGGAACCGCCGCTCGCCCTGGGGCGCCGCGGAGCGGTCGGCCTCCCCGGTCCTCCCGCAGCCGGCCCCCGCCAGCAGAGCGCAGAGCGCGGCCCACGCGAGGAGGCGCCTGGAGACACGGGAACTCATGCCACCACCAATCCTTCGGAGTAAAAAATTGTCAAAGCGATTGGCGTGGCCACGATGGTTCCTTCTCGTCCCTATTTCCGCCGCTCATGCCCACGCCGACAGACCCGCTCCGCACCCCCGGCCACAAGCCGGCGCTCGCCGCGTTCGCGGGCTTCGCGGCGGCCTGGGTCTTTCTCCTGGTGGCGCTGGGCGCGTTCACGACGACCATCGGGGCGGGGATGGCCTTCCCCGACTGGCCCCTGTCCAATGGGTCGCTCAATCCCGAGGGCTGGCTCACCGACCTCTCCATGTTCGCAGAGCATTCCCACCGGCTGAGCGCCGGGGTGATGACCGCGCTGACGGTCGCCCTCTCCGCGTTCCTCTGGCGCTCCGAGCCCAGGGCGTGGCTGCGCAACCTCTCCTACTTCGCGGTGGGCCTCGTGCTCGCCCAGGCGATCGTGGGCGGCCTTCGGGTGCTCCTCGAGCCCGTCCGCGTCGAGTCCGTCGACACGAGCCTCGGCCAGCTCTTCGCGATGCTCCACGCCGTCCTGGCCCAGGCGCTCGCCTGCACCCTGATCGCGCTCGCCGTCTCGTGCTCGAAGGGCTGGATCGAGAGGCCCGCGCCCGTCGGCGCCCCGGTGAGGCGCCTGGGCCTCCTCTGCTGCGCGCTCATGTTCCTCCAGCTCGGGGTGGCCGCCGTGATGCGCCACAGCTTCGCGGGCCTCTCCATCCCCAGCTTCCCGTGGTCCACGCCCGAGGGGGGCCTTCTCCCGAGGCTCTGGGACTTCAAGGTCGGCATTCAGTTCGCGCACCGGGCGCTCGCGCTCGTCATCGCGGTGGCAGTGGCCTTCTACGCCGTGGCCATCTGGAGGGACAGGGCGGCCTCGGTCGCGATGCGCGCGGGCGCCTCGGCCCTCGTCAGCCTTCTCGCGTTCCAGATCCTGCTCGGGGCCGCGATCATCCGCACGCAGCGCGAGGTGGCCGTCACGACGGGGCACGTGCTCGTGGGCGCGGTCACGTTGGCGACGGCGTTCTGGCTCGCATGGCTTTCGCACCGCGACGCGCTGGAGGGGGCGCCGACCCCATGACCGACGCCGTTCCCTCGCAGGCCCGGTTCTCGGACTACCTCGAGCTCACGAAGCCGCGGCTTAGCCTCCTTTCGGTGCTGACGGCGCTCGTGGGGTACTTCGCGGCGCGGCCTGCGTTCGACGCCGCCCGGATCGTCTTCCTCGTCCTCGGGACCTCGCTCGCGGCGGGCGGGGTCGCCTCCCTCAACCAGTGGATGGAGAGCGACACGGACGCGCGGATGCACCGGACGGCGCTGCGGCCGATCCCGACCGGGAAGATCGCGGGCGGATCGGCGTTCGTCCTGGGCTGGCTCATGTGCATCGCCGCCCTGATGCTCATCTTTTCCCAGGTCGGCAAGCTGGCCGCGCTCTTCACCCTCCTCACGATCGCCTTCTACCTCGGCTGGTACACGCCGGCGAAGCGCACGAGCATCTGGAGCACGGAGATCGGCGCGATCGCCGGCGCCTTCCCGCCGCTTATCGGGTGGTCGGCCGCCGAGGGAGGCGTCTCGGCCCTCGGCTGGATCCTCTTCGGCGTGCTCTTTCTGTGGCAGATCCCCCACTTCATGGCGATCTCGTGGACCTACCGGCGCGATTACGCCGCGGTCCACTTCCCGATGCTACCGGTGAGGGATTCCTCCGGGGGCAAGGTCGCGGCGTGGTCCTTCGCCGCGACCCTGGCCCTGGTCGGGGTCAGCCTGCTGCCGACGCTCCTCGGTCTTGCCAGCATGTGGTTCGCCCTGGCGGCGGGCGCGACCGGCGCCCTGTTCCTCTGGCGCGCCGCGGCCTTCCTCAGGCCCGCGTCTCGTGACGCCAGCGCCCGCCGGCTCTTCCTTTTCTCCCTCGCCTATCTCCCGCTCGTGCTCGGCCTCCTGGTCGCCGACCGCCTGCTGGCCCACCACCCATGACCGTACACGACCTTCCCCCGATCGAGGCGGCCCTCAACGGGACCGCGACGCTGCTCATCACCGCAGGGTTCATCTTCATCAAGAAGGGCGACCGGGACGCCCACCGCGCCTGCATGCTCTGCGCCGCCGTGGCGTCGGCGCTCTTCCTCGGGTTCTACCTCACCTACCATGCTCTGATGCGGGGCCTGCATACGCCGTTCGGGGGCACAGGGGCGATCCGGTGGGTGTATTTCACGATCCTGTGGACCCACATCCCCCTGGCCGCGCTGATCGCGTTCCTGGTCCCGCGCACGTTCATCTTCGCCCTGAAGGGCAACTTCGAGCGCCACCGGGCGTGGGCGCGCGTCACCTTCCCCATCTGGTACTATGTCTCGGTGACGGGGGTCCTCGTCTATTTCTTCCTCTACAAGTGGTGGCCCGCCGCCGGATAGCTCAGGGCTGTCGGGGACGCCTCATCATCTCGGTTCGCACAAACCCGTGCCTCTCGTAGAGGCCGTGGGCGTCGCGTGTGGCGAGGATGCAGGTGGTCGCGGCCACCGTCGGATGCGCGGCCGCGGTCGAGACCAGAAGCTTGCCCAGGCCCTTGCCCCTGTGGTCCTTGTCGACGACCACGTCGCAGAGCCAGGAAAAGGTGGCCCCGTCGGTGACGACGCGCGCGAAGCCCACTTGCCTCCGGCTCTTCGCCTCGTAGAGGCCGAAGCAGAGCGAGCTCCTAAGCGAGGCCTCGATTACGGGCCGCGTGCGGCCCTGGGCCCAGTAGGTGGCCGAGAGCGCGGCGCAGACAAAGTCCACGTCAAGGAGCCCTTGGTCGGTGCTGACGACGTAGGGTTCGGACCCGGATTCCATGTGCGCGCCCCGCCGGCGCCGGGCCGAAGTCGGCCAGGCCCTTCCTGGGGATGGTCAGGACGTCACTTGACCGTCAGGACGCCCTTCATGCCGGTCTGGTAGTGGGCCGGGAAGGTGCAGAGGAAGGGGTAGTCGCCGGGCGTCGTCGGCGCCTTGAAGTCCACCTCGCCCGACTTGCGGGGTCCCTGGAGGTCGATCTTGGCGATGATCTCGTCGCTCAGCGCGGCGGGGATGTAGCCCGTGGCCTTGGCGGTCAGCGCCGCGGCGTCAAAGGCGGCGACGTCGCTCCCTGCCTTCAGGAGCACCCAGTTGTGCCCCATGACCTCGATGGGCTGCGACCCGTTGTTGGTCAGGATGACCTTCAGGTCCTCGCCCGGCTTCGCCTCGATCGCCGTGATGTTGTACTTCATGGTGTCGCCCGCGGTCAGGTCGACCTCCTTGGGGCCGGCGGAAGCCGCCGCAGCGGAGGCGGATGTGTCTTTCTGGCCGCAGCCGGCGGTGACGAGCGCCACGAGGGCGGTGAGGAGGAGGAGGCGCGTTTTCATGGGGTTGCGACAATCGGCGGGTTCGCTGTAGAGGGCAAATCGAAACATTAGAATTTGGGTCGGGCGCCACCGGGGCTACCCCCAGGAAATGGCCGCCATGGCCGACCCGAAAAATGAGTCGGAATATGGCTTGAAATGCCCGGACGTTCCCAGACTCTATCGGGGCTCTGGCGTTTGCCGGCAGAGCCGAATTCCTTACCGACAGCACATGCGTTTTTACACTCGTTCCTCCCGTTTTGCCCGATGGGCCGGCGCAGCTGCGTCCCTGGCGGGCGCATCCCTGCTTTCCGGATGCCTGTGGCTGGACGGACCGCAGTCGACCTTTGACCCCGCCGGCCCGGTCGCTCGCGAGCAGCTGGACCTGTTCTATGTCACGTGCTGGGTCACGCTCTTCATCTTCATCGTGGTCGGGGGCGTCCTCGCCTACGCGATGGTCAAGTTCAGGGCCCGCACCGAGGCGGACGAGCATGCCGAGCCCCCCCCGCAGGGCCATGGCAACCCGATGGTCGAGGTGAGCCTGATCGGGGCGTCCGTGTTTGCCCTGGTCCTGATCGCGATCCCCACCCTGAAGGGGATCTGGTACACCTACGACGTCCCGGAGTCCGAGAAGGCTGACGCCTACGAGGTGACGGCAACGGGCTACCAGTGGTGGTTCAAGTTCGAGTACCCGAACGAGACGGCCCAGACGATCGACCCCACAGGCAAGCTCGTGAACGCGCCGCTGACGACGGGCAACGAGCTTGTGATCCCTGCGGGAAGGCCGGTACGCGTGAACCTGCGGGCCGTCGACGTGATCCACAGCTTCTGGATCCCCAAGCTCGCGGGCAAGGTCGACATGATCCCGAACCGGGCCAACCACCTCTGGATCGAGGCCGACAAGCCCGGGTATTTCTGGGGCCAGTGCGCCGAATTTTGCGGCGAATCCCACGCCGTGATGCGCTTCAGGGTCATCGCGCTCTCCCCCAGGGAGTTCAACGATTGGCTGACCGCGCAGATGGCGCCCGCGCGCAAGGTCGCGGCCCCGGCGGCGGACGCGGGGGCGCCCAAGGCGCAGTTCGCGGCCTACAGGACCTTCAAGCACAACGAGGCCGGCTACACCGAGGAGTTTGACACGTCCCCGCTCGAGCACTGGCGGAAGCAGCAGCTGCCCAATCCCGACGAGGACCCCGTCCTCATCGCCAGGGGCCGCGAGCTCTTCGTCGCCAAGACCTGCTCGAGCTGCCACACGATCCGCGGCGACGGCGCCGTCGGCGTGACCGGCCCGGAGCTGACCCACGTCGGCGCCCGCACCACCATCGCCGGGGGGCTGCTCGAGAACAACCGCGACGAGCTCCACCGCTGGATCCACAATCCCGGAGACGTGAAACCGGGCAACAAGATGTGGGTCAACGGATACCTGCTCAACAACATCAAGCTGACGCCGGAGGACGAGGATGCCCTCGTCTCCTATATTCGCAGCCTCAAGTAATTCGAACCATGGAAGCACTGGCCAAGACCGACTTCATCGCAAAGGAGGACCAAGGGGCAAAGCCCTTCGTCCTCTGGCGCCCGACGGCCAAGACGGGCCTCATCAGCTGGCTGACGACGGTCGACCACAAGAGGATCGGTTTCCTGTACGGCGCCTCGGCGCTCCTGTTCCTGGTGGTCGGCGGCCTCGAGGCGCTCTTCATCCGCATCCAGCTCGCGGTGCCCAACAACACGTTCCTCACATCCGCGCAGTACAACGAGATGTTCACGATGCACGCGACGACGATGATCTTCCTGGTCGTCATGCCGCTCGGGGCCGCCTTCTTCAACTTCATCATGCCCCTGCAGATCGGGGCGCGCGACGTGGCGTTCCCGAGGCTCAACGCGTTCTCGTTCTGGACGTTCCTCGTCGGCGCGATCATCCTCAACCTGGGCTGGTTCATGAAGGACGGCGCGCCCGACGCCGGCTGGTTCGGCTACGCCCCGC
>CAYNLL010000229.1:0-5578 GCA_964398015.1 uncultured Opitutaceae bacterium
TCATCGGGATCAGGACGAGGTAGGAGAGCACGCCTCCCCCGCACATGAGCGCGGCTATCCTCGGCCCGATGATGTAGCCGATGCCGAGCAGCTCCGGGGAGATCTCGGCGCTCACCGAGGCCCCGTTGAACGGTGCCCCGAAGATCTTCTCGGGGGTGTCCTTCCAGAGGCGAAACGCGCGGTTGAGCACGTTGTAGACCACCCCGATGCCCAGCCCCGTGAAGATCGACTTCGCCCCGGGGGCCTTCCCCAGGCCGGCGGCCTCGGCCGCGCGCATCTCGGCGACGGCCCCGGGCGAGGCCTTCGCGCGGTCCTCGGCGGAGGCCCCGGCGGTCAGCACCGCGGCGCACGCCGTCCCCTCGGGGTACTTGAGCACGCCGTGCTCCTTCACGATGAGGGCCCGTCGCAGCGGAATCATCATCAGGATCCCCAGGAGCCCGCCGAGCACCGAGACCAGGAGCACGCGCGTCAGCTCCAGGTCGAAGCCCAGGATCATGATCGCCGGCATCGTGACGCCCACGCCGAAGGCGATCGACTCGCCGGCGGAGCCCGCGGTCTGGCTGATGTTGTTCTCCAGGATCGTCGCGTCGCGCAGTCCGACCTTCGAGAGCATCCGGAACAGGGCGAGCGAGAGGACCGCCACCGGGATGGAGGCGCTCACGGTGAGCCCGACCTTGAGCACGAGGTAGAGCGAGGAGGCGCCGAACATCACGCCCAGGAGCGTGCCGACCACCAGGGCGCGCACCGTAAACTCCCGCATCAGGGTTTCCGGCAGGATGAAGGGCTCGTGCTTGGGCTGGTGGCCTCGGGATTCCATGGTCGATTAGGTTTCCGCCGACACTGCCGCGTCGGCCCGCACTTGCGACGATTTTCAGCCGTCCCGGCGCCCTAAACCGGCCTCCGGCAGCGCTCCACCAGCCGGCCGTACAGCGCGCCGAGCCGGGGCATTTCCACGCCGGCCGCCCGCGCGCGCCGCAGCGGCTCACCCCAGATCGACTCCACCTCGACCTCGCGGCCGGCAAGGTAGTCGATGAGGCTCGACGGCTGGTAGGGGCCCATCCTGGGCGTGATCTCAAACTGCTTCTCGATGAAGGCGTCCGGGATCGCGAAGCCGAAGGCGGCGGCCGCGCGCTGGACCTCGAGCATGAGGGCGCGCGCCTCGCCCGCGAGGCCGGCATCCGCGCAGATCCGGTCCGTCGCAATGCCGCCCTCGGCGATGGAGAGGCCGTTGAAGGGGACGTTCCAGACGAGCTTCCTCCAGCGGGCCTCAAGCAGGTTTGCGACCACCTTCACCCTGATGCCGGAGGCCTCAAGCAGGCCCTCGAGGGCGCGGATCCGGTCGCCGGGTGGCCCTTGGAACTCGCCGATCGAGACCAGTCCCGGGTGGAAGCAGGTCACCTCCCCCGGGCCGGTCCGGGTGATCGCCATGAAGACAAGGCCCCCGACGACGCGGCCGGCCCCGAAGACGCCCGCCAGGAACTCGTCGGCGCCCAGCCCGTTCTGAAGGGTGAGGAGGCTCGACTGCGGGCCGAGGACGGGCTCGACGAGCGACCTGACCTCCCCCGACGACGTCGTCTTGAGCGCGATCACGACGAGGTCCGCCGGACCCATCTCGGCCGGCGAGCCGAACGCGGAGACGGGCCTGAGCTCCGCCCTGCCCGGGTCCCCGAGGATCACGAGCGAGCCGCGCGCCCTGACGGCCCCCAGGTCGGCCCGCATGAGGAAGCGGACGTCGCCCCCGCCCAGCGCGATGCGCGCCCCGAAATAGGTGCCGACGGCGCCAGAGCCTATGATCGCTATCCTGGGAAAATCAGTGGCCATTCCGACGCGGCCTAGAGCACCACGTTGTCGGTAAGCCTGACCTCATCCACCCATGCCGCGATGCTAATCAGCGTCCTGCCGGGAACGACCTCCCTCATGACCTCCATAGAGTCCGGGTCGACGATCGACGCATAGATGACCCGGATGCGGTGATGCTGGCCCAGCAGGTGGGTGACCTCGGCCACGAGCCTGTCGGAGCTTCGGACGCCAGAGTCGACCATCTCCTTGGCCCGAGCGAGCGCCGCGCTCACGGCCAGGGCCTCGGTCCTGAGCCCCGGCGTCAGGCCGCGGTTGCGCACGGCGACGGCAAGGCCGTCGGGATCGCGAACCGTGGGGATGACGACGAACTCGACGTGGTAGTTGAGGTCGGAGGCCATCTTCCGCAGCACCGAGACGTGCTGCGGGTCCTTCTGGCCGACATAGACCCGGTCGGGCCCGATGATGTTGAGGAGCTTTGCGACGAAGGTGGTCACCCCCCTGAAATGCGTGGGGCGCGACACGCCGCAGAGCGGCTTGCTGAAGGCCTCCTCCGAGACGTAGGTCGAGTACCCGCGCGGGTACACCTCCTCCGGCGCGGGTGCGAAGACGGCCGCCGCGCCGAGGCGCTCGCAGAGGGCGCGGTCGGCCTCCAGGCCCCGGGGATACCCCGAGAAGTTCTCGTTGGTGCCGAAGGAGAGCGGGTTGACAAAGATCGAGACCACGACCGGGCCGCCGTCCGCGACGGCCGCCCTGATCAGCGCCTCGTGGCCCGCATGGAGCGCCCCCATCGTCGGGACAAGCGACAATCTGGCCCCTCCGGACTTGAGCCTCGAGGCGAGGGCTCGCATCATTGGCACCGTCTCAACCGTTTCCATGGGTAACTAGGCTTGAACAAAGCGCCCCCGGGGCGTTTGTTCAAGGTTTTCGGCCGATGGACGGCCGGTTCACGCACTCTTTACCACGACCCCCATGATCCGGATCAACGAGAACTACTCAAAGCTCAAGGCCTCCTACCTCTTCGCGGACATCGCCCGCCGCGTCGGCGCCTACACGGCCGCCCATCCGGACAAGCCCCTGATCCGCCTCGGAATCGGGGACGTGACGGAGCCGCTGCCCCCGGCCTGCGTGGCGGCGTTCCACGCCGCCGCCGACGAGATGGCGAACCGGGCGACGTTCAGGGGCTACGGGCCCGAGCAGGGCTACCCGTTCCTCAGGGAGATGGTGTCGCGCTGCGACTACGCCGAGCGCGGGTGCCGGGTGGAGCCGGACGAGATCTTCGTCTCCGACGGCTCAAAGTGCGACTGCGGCAACATCCAGGAGATCTTCGCCAACGACATCCGGCTGGCCATCCCGGACCCCGTGTACCCGGTCTACGTGGACACCAACGTGATGGCCGGCAGGACGGGCGAGAACGTGGACGGCCGCTACGAGGGGATCCTCTACCTCGAGTCCACAGCCGCCAACGGCTACGTGCCCGCGGTCCCCGACGCCCCCGCCGACCTCGTCTACCTCTGCTTTCCCAACAACCCGACCGGAGCCGTCGCCACGAGGGCCCAGCTCGCGGCCTGGGTGGACTACGCCCGGCGCAACAAGGCCGTCATCCTCTTTGACTCGGCCTACGAGGCCTACATCCGGGACCCGTCCATCCCCCGCTCCATCTACGAGATCGAGGGCGCCCGCGAGGTCGCGATCGAGTTCCGCAGCTTCTCCAAGACGGCGGGGTTCACGGGGACGCGCTGCGCCTACACGGTCGTCCCGAAGACGCTCATGGCGTGGGACCGCGCCGGCAGGCCCCACGCGCTCCACGCGCTCTGGAACCGCCGCCACACGACCAAGTTCAACGGGGTGTCCTACCCCGTCCAGCGCGCGGCCGCGGCCGTCTACTCCGAGGACGGGCGGGCTCAGGCCCGCGGGCTGACGGACTTCTACCTCGGAAACGCCCAGCTCGTGCGCGGCGCCATGGCCCGGCTCGGGTTCAAGTGCGTGGGCGGGGACAACGCCCCCTACATCTGGGTCGATGTGGGCGGGGACTCGTGGGCGTTCTTCGACCTCCTGCTGGAAAAGGCCCAGGTCGTCTGCACGCCCGGCGCCGGGTTCGGAAAGTGCGGCGAGGGCCACGTGCGCATCAGCGCCTTCAACAGCCGCGAGAACGTCGAGGCCGCCCTGGGGCGGATTGCCGCCGCCCTAAGGTAGCTTCAGCCCTTCGGCGGGAGGTCGGCGACCACGTCCAGCGCGAGGGAGGCGATGTCCTTGGACAGGAGCCCTGCGAGCGCGTCAAAGTTGGTTCCGTCCCACCCCGCCGCCGGGGCCGTGAAAAGCTTGCGCGCCACCACCCGCGGGTTGGCGCCGGCCGTCGAGACCTCCACCTCCGCCGCCAGGCTCGCCACGTACTTGCCGGACGAGGTCATCTCGCCCTCGCACCGCAGGACGTCGACCGACACGTCGTAGTCCCTGTCCTGGTCAGCGGGGAACGGCTCGGCATAGACCTGGGCCACGCCGGGAGCCGCCATGATCCTCGAGCGCAGCGCCCGGTAGACCGCGGCGTCGAGCGGCTCGGCCCACCGCCGGAAGTCACGGAATTCAACCTCGTTGGCCCCCGTGCGCACGACGATCTGTATGTGCTTCAGGTAGCCCTCGAGCCTCACCGCCTTGAGGCCGATGCGCACGGCGCCCGGCGCCGGCGCGGCCTGCTGGCCGGCCCCCGGGGCAGCCGACAGGACGTAGAAGCGGGTCGGGTCGTCGGTGGGGGGCGGGATGACGTCGCAGCCGGCAAGGACCACGAGCAGCCCGGTCGCGGCGAGGAGGCCGAGGGATGCCCGGGGGTGGCTCCTGTGGGGATGTGTCGCAATGGCTTTCATTTGGGTGGCTTGCGCCCGGAGACGATGGCGTTGGGATTGCGCTCGAGGAAATCCGCCAGCCGCTGGACCGACTCGGCCGCGTCGGCAACCCGCTCCAGCGCGCGGTCGGCGTCCGTCCCGAGGCTTTGCTGCGCGTCGATGAAGCCGCGGGCCGACTTGGCGGCCGCGTTGAACGCCTCCAGGGCCGCCTTGGCCTCGATGAGCGTCGCCTGGAGGTCCTTGCCGTTCGCGTCGACCTGGGTGTCGAGCCGCGCGGTCGACGCGCGAAGGGCGTCGAGGGTCGTGTTGAGGTTTGCGATCGCGCGCAGGGCCTCGGGCGAGCGCGCAAGCGCGTCGATCGATTCGCCGGTCTTCCTCCATTGCTCGGTAAGCGCCTTGAAATCAACGCCCTCCAACTTCCTCCTGGCCTCGACCACGAGCCCCTTCAGCTCGACCGAGAGGCCTTGGAAGTCGATCTGGCCCATCCTGGCGAGGACCTCGGTGGCGTTTGCCATCAGCAGCGTGGCGCTCGCGCGGAGCGCGGAGATCTCGGAGGCCATGGGCGGGACCGTGACATACTTGGGGTCGGTCGTGTTGGACAGGTCGGGGTACTTGTGCGGGTCCATGAACTCCAGCTCCACGTAGAGGAGGCCGGTGGCGAGGCCGCCGATCTCCAACTGCGCCCTGAGGCCCCGGTCCACGAGCGTCTGCAGCGCCGCCCTGTCGGAGACGTCAAAAACGGCCCCCTTCGGATCGGTGATCGACCCGGCGCTCAGCTCGCACAGCACGGCCGCCAGCGACCTGCCGGTGGCCGGGTCGTACCGGATCGAGATGTCGACGACGTGCCCGACGCGCACGCCGCGCAGCTTGACGGGCGAGCCCTGGTCCAGGCCGCTGATCGACTCGTCGAAGTAGACCATGAAGCGCTCGGGCTTCGTGAA
>CAYNLL010000230.1:0-5572 GCA_964398015.1 uncultured Opitutaceae bacterium
CACTGCTCGATGAAGCGCGCCGATTGCCGCGGGAGCGTGCTCGCGTACGAGGCCGACCTGAAAAACAGCAGGACCACGCTCCCCACGCCCTCGAGTATCGACCGGAGTTGTTTCATTTCAGCAGCCTAGCATCATCGCTTCGTTTTGACCCAAAATCGAATCCTAAGATGCTCCAGCGGCTGGCGGCGGCCTGGCGCCGCATGCCCACGAGGGGCCCGAGGTGGAATTCTGAGAGGCGGCCCGAGGCGTCGCGCCTCCACGTGACCGCGTTCCACAGGAGCGAGCTTCGCGACTCACCGGTCGGACGGTGGTCGTAGCGGAAGATCGAGAACAGCGGCGTCCAGGCCTGGCGGACGTCGGCGTTGTCGTTGAAGAAGACCTCGAGCGGGCTCGGGAACTGCACCTGCCGGCTGCCGGCGCCGTTGTCCCAGACGCTCAGGAGGGGCCAGAGGTGGCGCTTGAAGGCGGGCGCCAGACCCGGCCGCGACACGCTGCTCTGGTCCAGGGACCAGTACAGGAAGTAGAAGAACTGCGTCTTGGTCTGGGCGATGTCGGTGTCGGCCCACCGGGTCTGGTGCCAGAGCGGCCAGAGGACCCAGGTCGAGTCCGAGCCCCTGTAGCTCGAGTAGGTGTACACGGGGCCCCACCGGTTGACGACCTTGTCGGTCCCGCTCCCCTGCACGAGGAACGGCCAGAGGTAGCGGCGCTCGCTGTAGGGCGCCGGCAGCGTGCGCTCGGTGTGGCCGAAGAAGGGCCAGAGGTAGTTCTCGATGATCGATCCCTCGGCCGTCTCGCGGGTGTAGAACGGCAGGAAGCCCACCTGCCTCGTGGGACCGGCCCCGTCCGGCGCCTCGGGGCCCGGCAGGAGCGTGTTGTCCCAGATGAGCGGCCAGAGGTAGAACGCGTGGCGGGCGACGCCCGGGCCCGTCGTGGTGCCGAAGAGGGGCCAGACGGCGAAACCGTTCTCGGCGCCCTGGACCAGGCGGATCACGGGCCAAGGGACGTAGGTCGTCTGCGTGTTCGCCTTCACCGTCTGGACGTAGAGCGGGAACGGCGCCCACGTGATGCGGGTGAAGCCGAGGCGGTACTTGAGCGACCCGGCGATAGGCAGGAGCGCGTGGTAGGTCTCGTCCGGGTCCGGGGTCTCGTGCGAGAAATAGAAGGGCCAGATGTCGAAGTGCCGGTCCGCGGGCCCGGCGATCGCCGGCGCGCCCGAATCCCGCCCCGAGCCGTTGATGAGGTTGAGGATCGACCACTTGTAGTTGTCGGGATACTGGCGGGAGAAGAAGAGGGGATAGAGAATGTCGGTCCTGGCGCTTTCGTCGTCGGTGATCTCGACGTAAAAGGGCCTAATCCCCTCGGCGTGCCCGGTGTCCGGGGCCGGTGCCGGCGCCGAAAACAGCAGGGGTCCGAGCGCCGACCAGGACTGGGCGTTCCCGGCGGGATCCTTCTCCAGCACGACCGCCGGCCACGCGTTCACCTCGGTCGCGCGCAGGGGAAATGCGGCGGCCGCGGCCCAAAGGCCGATGAGTGCGGTTTGCCTGGCGAGTGTCATTTTCGCTCCGCCCCCAGGTCACGGGGGCGCAAGCTTACATTAGTGGCCTCTGGAAAATTCGCAAACATTTACCGTGGAATAGATTGACCTTTGACACCCTGTTTCCGGGGGATGTTCCAAGAAGGGCGGAATCGGGCCTCCCCGCTCAGGCGGAGGCGCTCTCGCCGGGCGCCAGGGCCCGGAAGTCGTCCTGTCCCAGCCCCGCGGCGCGCCGGGCCGCCTCGAGCGCGCGCAGCGGCTCCTCGCGGCCCTCGTCCGTCAGCTGGAAGGTGCCCCAGTGCATCGCAATGCTCCTGCGCGAGCCGACGTCCTGGTGGACGCGAACCGCCTCGGCGGGGTTCATGTGGGCGTCCTTCATGAACCAGCGCGGCTCGTAGGCGCCTATCGGGATCAGGGCCAGGTCGGGCCTGCCGCAGCGGGCGCGGACGTCCGCGAACAGCCGGAGGGCGTAGCCCGAGTCCCCCACGAAATACACGAGCCTTCCGCCCGCCCTGAGCGCAAAGCCGCCCCAGAGCCTTCGGTTGGTCCCGAAGGGCCGGCGCCGGCTCCAGTGCCGGGCCGGGACAAGGGTGACCCCGAGGCCGGGGGGCCAGGTGTGGCCCTGCCACCAGTCGAGCTCGACCACCCGCCGCAGGCCGGCCCCGGCCAGCAGCGCGCGGTGGCCGAGGGGGCAGAGGACCAGCGGGTCGTCGCGCCGCGCCAGCTGGCGGAGCGTCGGGAGGTCGCAGTGGTCAAAGTGGTCGTGGGACAGGAGCACGGCGTCCACGCGCGGGATGTCCCCGAAGGCGACAGCCGGCGGCACCGCGCGCCGCGGCCCCGCCCAGGAGACGGGGCTTGCCCGCTCGGAGAAGACGGGATCCGTGAGGAGGGTGGCGCTGGCCGTGCGCAGCAGGAAGGTCGACTGCCCGATCCAGGTCGCCACGACGCCGTCCGCCTCGGGCGCCGGGGGCAGGGGAGCCGGGAGCGCCGCGGCGGGCACGGGCCAGGGGGCGGCCCTGCTCGTCATCTTCCACCTGAGGAGGTCGAGCAGCCCTCGGTCGGAGGCCTCGCCGGGATTGAAGAAGGTTTTCCCGTTGAAGTGGTCTGAGGGCGGCGGTGTCATCGCGGAGTGTCCTACTGCGGTTTCCACAAGAAGCGGGATGGGTGCCCGCCGCAAACTCCCTGCGCGGAAAGGCGGCCGTGCGCATAAGCGGGGGGATCGCCCGCGGCATTGAGCTGGCGGTGCCCAAGGGCGACGCCGTCAGGCCGGCGACGGACGGGATGCGCCAGGCCGTGTTCTCCAGCCTGGGGCAGCGCGTCGTGGGCGCGCGCTTCGTCGACCTCTTTGCCGGGAGCGGGGCCTACGGCCTCGAGGCCTTCAGCCGCGGCGCCTCGGGCGGAACGTTCGTCGAGCGCAGCGCGAAGGCCGCGGGCTGCCTGAGGAGGAACATCGCGGCCGTCTGCCGCAGCGTGGGCAAGGGGGGGGAGGAGCTCGTCGCCGCCGAGGCCGACGCCCTTTCCCTGCCCGCGGGGACGGGGGCCCTGCCGGACCTCGTCTTCGTGGACCCCCCCTATGAGGCGATCGGCGAGGTGGGCCCCGCGCTGTTCGGGAGGCTGTCGGCCGCGCTTCCGCCGGACTGGGGCGGGCTCGTCGTCTTCGAGATGCCGGGGGAGGCGTCGCTCGAGCCGGAGGGCTGGACGTGCATCAAGCGCCTGGGGCGCGGCGCCCGCCAGCCCAGTGTCGCCTTCTTCGCGCGGCAGCCGCCTACCCGGGCTTGACGATCGAGACCGCGGCCACCACGGCCGTCTCGGTCCTGAGCACCCGCTGGCCCAGGTGGGCGAGCGTGAATCCGCCGGCGCGCAGCTGCGCGCGCTCCGCGGCCGACCACCCGCGCTCGGGGCCAAACGCCAGCGCGAGGGCGGGCGCGGGGCGCCGCGGATCGAGGCGCCGCGGCGCCTCGTAGTTGTCGAGGGCGATTCGCGCGCATTCCTTGGGGAGCGCGTCGATCGCCTCCCGCAGGCCCGCGTGGTGGAGGACCTCCGGCAGCCGGGTGTCGAACGCCTGCGCGGCCCCGTCCATGAGGTGGCGCCGCCATTCGCCGGAGCTCCAGAGCGTGCTCGAAGCGTACCCCGGCTCGCCCTTCTGCGACGTGAAGAAGCGGATCGAGGCCACGCCCAGGGAGGTCGCCTCGCCCAGGATCTTGCGGGCGGTCTGCGGGCGCGGGAGCGCCACCACGAGGTGGAGGGGGTCTGCGGGCGGGGGCGGCGCCCCCGGGGCGAAGCGCACGACGATCGCGTCCGGGCCGAGGGACACGAGCGTGGCCTTGCCCGAGGGCCCGTTGACGATCCCGGCGTCGAAGGTATCGCCCTCGGCGCGCCTCAGCACGCGGATCAGGTGGAGCGCGCGGGGGTCGGTCCTCGGCAGGGGCGCGCGCCACTCGCCGTCTTCGAAGAGGATGAGGTTCACCGCCGGGCGCGCCTGCCGGGGAAACCCGTCAGGCGATGATCGCGTCGATCCGCCTGAGCTCGTCGTCCCCGAACCGGAGGTTCTTGAGCGCGCCCAGGTTCTCGTCGATCTGCGAGGTCTTGCTTGCCCCGATGAGCGCGGACGTGATCGCCGGCTGGCGCAGCACCCAGGCGAGCGCCATCTGGGCGAGGGACTGGCCGCGCTCCTTGGCGAGGGCGTCCAGCTTGCGGAGGCGGGCGAGCTTGTCCTCGGTGATGTTCGCGGGCTTGAGGAACCGCGGGTCGTGGCCTGCGCGCGAGTCGGCCGGGATCCCGTTCAGGTAGCGGCTCGTGAGGAGGCCCTGGGCCAGCGGGCAGAAGGCGATGCCGCCGATCCCCTCGGCGACCAGCATGTCCAGAAGTCCCCGCTCGGGCGTGCGGTTGAACATGTGGTACTGGGGCTGGTGGATGAGGCACGGGATCCCCATGCCGGCCAGGACCCTCGCGGCGTGCTCGGTCTGCGCGGGGTCGTAGTTCGAGAGCCCGGCGTAGAGCGCCCGCCCCGAGCGCACGGCCTGGGCAAGGGCGCCCATCGTCTCCTCGACGGGCGTCTCCGGGTCGGGCCTGTGGCTGTAGAAGATGTCGACGTACTCGAGCCCCATCCTCGCAAGGCTCTGGTCCAGGCTCGCAAGGAGGTACTTGCGCGAGCCGAAGTTCCCGTAGGGACCCTCCCACATGTCGTAGCCGGCCTTGGTCGAGACAATCAGCTCGTCGCGGTGGGGCCCGAGGTCCTCCTTGAGGATCTTGCCGAAGGTCGTCTCCGCGGAGCCCGGCGGCGGGCCGTAGTTGTTGGCCAGGTCAAAGTGGGTGATGCCCTGGTCGAACGCGCGCAGGACAAGCGCCTTGCTGTTTGCGTAAGAGTCGACGCCCCCGAAATTGTGCCAGAGCCCGAGCGAGAGGAGCGGGAGCTTGATGCCGCTCCGGCCGCAGCGGCGGTAGAGGTCGGGATTGGAGTACCGGGAGGGGGAGGGGGCGTAGCTCATTTTGGGGAAGCCCTTAGGAATGAAAGCGGGGGGCGGGTGCGGCAAACCCATTCTGCCCGGGCGGCGCCCTGGGGCCATCCGAGGCTTGACGGTCCCTCGCTCCATGGGGACCATGTCGGCGCTCACGAACGCGGGCGTAGTTTAGTGGTAAAACTTCAGTTTTCCAAACTGGCCTCGGGAGTTCGATTCTCCCCGCCCGCTCCATCCGCCGCTTACCCGTTCGAAAGAACAGCACCCGATGGCCGCCGACCGGGGGTGCCGACTCCGACCCCAAGGCTGACCCCGACGCCCGCTTCCACGCAGGCGGCCGGGGCTTTCCTCAAATTCCTGAATCCGCGATCGGTGGCACAGCCCCTGCTTAAGGGCTGAAACCATGGCCACCAAAGAGGAAGCAATTGACCGGGAGCTTGAGGAGACGCATGCGCGTCTCCTCCTGGACCTGGTCAGTGTCGGACGCGAGAAGGGCGTCTACATCCTGACGCCCCCGCCGACGGACGACCCGGAGTGACGACGCGGGTCGGACGCTCTGGGGAGCGTGCTGTCTCTTGCC
>CAYNLL010000231.1:0-5527 GCA_964398015.1 uncultured Opitutaceae bacterium
CCGGAAGAGTGAAGCCGCGCAGGCGGACTGCCGTATAGCCGACGCCGGTGCGGGGCCCCCGTCCTTCGCGGACGATTGCAAACCTCGGCCAAATCCGTCAATGACAGTGGACCCTCCGTGACCGCCCCCGCCCGAGGCGCCGGCCCATAAAGCCGTCCGAACACTCCCATGGAACCGCCCCTATCACCGCCGATGCTCCCGGCCCCGACGGGAAACCAGAAGATCTGGAGCATGCTGAGCCACCTCTCCGCGCTTTTCGGGGTGGGAATCATCCTGCCCCTTGTCGTGTATTTTGCCATGCGCAACGAGTCCGACTACGTGGCGTCAAACGCGAGATCGGCGCTCAACTTCCACCTCTCCCTGCTGATCTATGCGATCTGCTGCATTCCGCTGGTGTTCATCGTCGTGGGCTTGCCGTTGCTGATCGTGCTGGGCATCGTCTCGCTCATCCTCTCGATCATCGCCGCGGTCAAGGCGTCGGACGGCGGATGCTACCGCTATCCGCTGGCCCTTCCGCTGATCACGTGACGCGGGGAGATCCTCACATGAATACATCGAGAGCCAATGAATCGCTTCCCCCGCGCGGTGCCGGGTTCCGGGAACTCCTCGCGGACGCCCTCTCGTACTGGGAGCGCCGCAGGATCCTGTACAACGCCGCCCTGGTCCTCGTCACCGCCTCGTGGGTTGGGCTCACCTGGCCCCATTTCCGCCCTGCGATGACCTTTCGCTCGGGCCTCTTGCTGCTCGTCCTGGCTGCGATCGCCAACGCCTGCTACTGCGCCGCGTACCCGGTCGACTGGATGTTCCAATGGTCGCCGTACCGGACAGCGTGGAAGCGCAGACGCTGGATTCTGCTGTGCGCGGGGATCGCGCTCGCGGTGGCGCTGGCGAGCTACTGGATCGCGGACGAGATCTATCCCTCGGTGGGCTGAGTCCATGCCGGACCCGACGCCCCCGGCGGCAGAAGCCAGCGACGGACGGGCGAGGGGCGGTCCGCCGCACGGGTGGATGCTCCCTGCCGCTGCCGCGTTTTCTCTCTCGTTCTTCCTGCCTGCCGTGAGCGAGGGCTCCGGCTTCTCATGCCTTCGCGACTGCTGGCGCGTGCTCGTCCGCTCCGACCGCGATCACGCGCTGCCGCTGGGCTGGACGCTCTACTTCGCGGGGTTCGTGGCGGCGAACGCGCTTTTCGTCGTCCTCTGGGGCGCCCTCCTGCGTCCCCTACCATGCCGGAGGCTCCGGCTTCTCGCCTGCGTGGCCGCGCTGCTCCAGGTCCTCTCCTGGCTCGTGGTCTACTCGCTGTCCGTGTGGCACGGGGACCAGTTTGAGCTCCACGCGGGCTACTTCCTCTGGCTCCTCTCCTTCTTCCTCCTGCTCGGGGCCCATCTCTTCCATGGACCGAGGGGGGGCCCGCCGGTGCAGGTGCCGGGCGAGTCCCCCGTCGCGCCCGGCCCATGGCAGGCGTGACGCGGTCGTTCGTATCCAGTAATAAAGCACACCATGAAAATCACCGAAATCGCATTCACCG
Source organism: uncultured Opitutaceae bacterium (assembly GCA_964398015.1). Classification (GTDB taxonomy): domain Bacteria; phylum Verrucomicrobiota; class Verrucomicrobiia; order Opitutales; family Opitutaceae; genus Palsa-1447. Next base: position 1,526 of record CAYNLL010000231.1, read on the forward strand.
TCCTGCCGGTCTCGAGCCTGAAGAAGGCGCGCCTGTTCTACGAGGGCGTGCTCGGCCTCGCGCCGACGCACGCCTACGAGAAGGACGACAAGGGTATGATCGAGTACGACATCGGCGCCGGCACGCTGGCCATCGGTTGCGGGGCGCCGCTCTTAAAGCCGTCGAAGGACGGCGGCGCGGTCGCGCTCGAGGTCGAGGATTTTGACGAGGCCGTGGGCGGCCTGAAAAAGGGCGGGTGCGCGTTCGCGCTCGAGGCCAAGCAGACGCCCGTCTGCCGCATGGCCGTCGTCACCGACCCGGACGGGAACTTCCTGGTGATCCACAAGAGAAGGGCGAGGTGAGTGAAGGCGGCGCTCCTCGTCATCGACGTCCAGAGGGGGTTCTTCGACGTCGAGCCGCGTGCGTTCGAGGCGGACGCGGTCGTGGACCGCATCAACGCGCTTGCCGAGCGCGCGCGCGCGGAGGCGGTCCCGGTCGTCTTCGTCCAGCACGAGGGCCGGGGAGACAACGTCGAGCGGGGCTCCGACAACTGGCAGCTCTCGCGCCGGCTCGCGGTCAGGGGCGGGGACCCTTGCGTCCGGAAGACCACGCCGGACGCGTTCCTCCGCACCGGACTGGCCGAATTGCTGGCGGGGTGGGGCACGGGGCAGCTCGTGATCTGCGGCTACGCCTCCGAATTCTGCGTCGACACGACGGTGAGGCGGGCCGCCGCGCTGGGGTTTGCGGTCGTGCTTGTCGCCGACGCGCACACCACCCACGAGAAGGCCCACGCCTCGGCGGCCCAGATCAGGGCCCACCACAACGCCACGCTGCCCGAGATCGGGAGCTTTGGGCCGCTGATAGAGGCGAAGCAGGCGGCGCAGGTGGCGTTTGGCGGCGCCGACCGGCGGGCTGCGCCCTGACCGTCCGACGCAGGAGCACCCGTGACAGCGCCGCCGCCGAGGCTCGAGAAGATGGTGGCCGCGGATGCGGCGGGCATGTTCGCGATCTGGTCGGACCTCGAGACGGTGCGCTTCACGAACTGGACCCCCGTCGCGAGCCCGGAGGAATGCGCCAAGAGGGTGGGGCGCGTCCTTGAGAGGTACGCGGCCGGGACGAGGCGCCTGGGGCCTTATGTCATTCGCACGGCGGCGGGCGAGTGCGCGGGCCTGATCGGGGTGGACGTGGAGGAGCCCTTCAACGGGGAGCACGAGGTGTGGTACCTGCTGCGGCGCGACCACTGGGGGCGGGGCCTGGGAACACTGGCCGTGGCCGAGGTTCTCCGGATCATGTCGGCCTCCGGCGAGGCGAGGAGGGCCGTGGCGACCGCCGTCGCCGCGAATGTCGCCAGCTGGAGGCTCCTCGAGCGCAACGGGTTCAGGCGGAGGGCCGAGGTCCGGGGCGGGTTTGACCGCAATGGGGTCAAGCTGGACCTTTTAGACTACGAACGAGAGCTTTGAACCCGGCCCCAAAACCCTCAACCTCGGGGCGTGCGAGGCCCTATGACCACCCCCAAGACCCACGGCACCTTCGACGACGTTCTCGCCGCCGCCAGTCCCGAGATGCGGCCGGTGTGCGCCGCCCTGCGCTCGCTGATCGCCTCGGCGCACGGGGGATTCGTCGAGATCGTCTGGCCGAGGATGAGGATCGCCAGCTTCGGGGTCGGCCCCAGGAAGATGAGCGAGCACTACGCCTACATCGCGGCGGAGGGCGGGCACGTGAACCTGGGATTCTACCACGGAACGGAGCTGGCCGACCCGAAGGGCCTCCTCGAGGGCACGGGCAAGAGGCTGCGCCACATCAAGGTCCGCGACGTGGCGGCTGCGGGTGATCCCGCGGTGGCGGCCCTGCTCCGCAGGGCGATCGCCGAGAGGAGGCGCCATGCAGGCTGAAGCTGGGCCGGCTCGCGCGACGTGCATCCGGGACGCCGGCCCGCAGGACGCGCCCGCCGTGCGCGACCTTTGGAACGAGGCGATAGCCGAAGGCACGACGCTCCACGAGCGCGAGCCCGTCACGGACGGGCGGGTGCGCAGCCTCCGCCCGGGGGAGAGGGCGCTGCGGGTGGAGGAGGGGGAGGGCGAGGTGAGGGGCTTTTACCTGCTGCGCGAGAACGCGCCGGGCCGGGGGTCGCATGTCGCTAACGCCATGTACGTCGTCGCGGGCCGCTGGCGGGGCCGGGGGATAGGCGGGCAGCTTGCGCGGGACTCGCTCGAGGTCGCCGCCCGCCTCGGGTTCAGCGCGATCCAGTTCAACGCGGTGGTGAGCACGAACACGGCGTCGATCGCACTCTGGCGAAGGCTGGGGTTTGCGGAGGTCGGGCGAGTGCCGCGAGCCTTCCAGCTCAAGGGAGGCGAGAGGGAGGGCGTCGTCATCTTCCACCGGGAGCTTTCCCCGGCGCACCGCGCGCGCGTCGTCGAGATCCTTGTCGCGGATTCCCCGGCGTCTCCCGCCGCCTCGCTTCAGGCCGCGTGCGCCGTGCCGGGGAGGGGCATCGAGGGCGACCGCTACTTCAACGGCGCCGGGACCTTCTCGCCCCATCCCCAGAAGCCCGACTTTGAGATCACCCTGATCCAGCGCGAGCACGTCGAGGCGTTCGCGGCCGCCTCGGGCATCGCCTTCGTCCCCCGGGACGCGCGGCGCAACCTGGTCACGGTCGGGGTGGACCTGAACGCGCTCGTCGGGCGCGAGTTTACGGTGGGGGAGGTGCGGATCCGGGGCATCAGGCTGTGCGAGCCCTGCGCCTACCTGGCGAAGCAGACCTCGCCGGAGGTCCTGCGCGGTCTTGTCCACAAGGGGGGGCTGCGCGCCCAGATCCTCTCGGAGGGCGAGATCCGCGTGGGCGATCCCGTGGTCGAGGCACCCGCCTTACCGCCGTAGGGCCCGCCCGGCCTCAGGCCTTCCTCTCCGAGAGGATCCTGCCCGTCCACTTGCGGTGGGGCCCGGAAAGCGAGATCGACTGGAGATCCCCGATGCGGACCCAGACCAGGCCCGGCCGGGTCCATCCCCGCGGGAGGGTCGCGGAATGGATCGACTCGGTGATCCTGTACCGCGTGATGCCGCGGCTCCTCCTTGCCAGGAGCGGGCCCTCGGAGGCACGGGCGGGGTCGAGCCCGGCCTGCTCGGCCGTCGGGAGCTCGTGGAGGTTGGCCAGGCTGCGGGCGCCGGGCGGGTTGCGGTGAAGGAGAAGCGAGCCGCCGCGCTCGCACCACACGCGCACGACCGAGCGGAGCTCGGTCGTCCTCTTCTCGAGCCTGGGATAGTCGCCGGGGTCGCCGGCCTTCTGCGAGGCGCAGTACCGCCTCACCGGGCAGGCGGGGCAGCGGGGGCCCCTCCTCAGGCACACGGTCGCGCCAAGCTCCATCATCGCCTGGTTGTGGTCCCCGGGAAACGCCGGGTCGACCAGGCCCTGGGCCAGCGCAGCGAAGGCCCTCGACGCCGAGGCGCTGTCCCGGTGGGGGCTCGCATCGCGCGTGAGGCGCGCGAGGATGCGCACGACGTTGCCGTCCACGCAGGCCCGCGCCTCACCAAACGCGATGCTCGCGATGGCCGCGGAGGTGTACGGGCCCACGCCGGGGAGCTCCTCCCAGGCGGCGGCGCCGGAAGGCAGGGCGCCTGCCCCTGCGACGGCCTTTGCCAGCCGGTGCAGGTTGCGGGCCCGGGAATAGTAGCCCAGGCCCTCCCAGAGCCTGAGGACGGCCTGCTCGCCCGCCGCCGCGAGCGCGGCGAAGTCCGGAAGGGCCTCCATCCATCGCAGATAGTAGGGGACGACCGTCGCCACCTGCGTCTGCTGCAGCATGAACTCGCTGACGACCGTTCCGTAGGGCGAGGGCGATTCCCGCCAGGGCAGGCGCCGCCGGGACACCCGGTACCATGCCAGGAGGGCCTCCCTGAACCCCTTGCGCCGGGCCAGCAGCGCGCCGCGGGCGGAAGTTTTGCGTGTCATTGGCGGCAAATTTGTGACTATGGGTCCCTCATGCCCAAGCGCGGCCAGGACGACGAGGAAAAACCCAAGAAGCTGAGCAC
>CAYNLL010000232.1:0-5521 GCA_964398015.1 uncultured Opitutaceae bacterium
TCGCCGACCGCTGCGACATAAGCGAGGAGATCACGCGCTTCCGCAGCCACCTGGACCAGCTGGCCGCCCTGCTCAAGTCCGAGGACGAGATCGGCCGCAAGGCGGACTTCATCCTCCAGGAGATCGGCCGCGAGGCGAACACGATCGGGAGCAAGGCCAACGACCTGGGCATCTCCAAGGCGGTGATCGAGCTCAAGAACGAGCTGGAGCGCATCCGCGAGCAGATGGCCAACGTCGAGTAGGCTCAGCCCGGGGGCCGGACCGGGGAGCGCAGCGACGAGAGGATGTAGAGCACGACGCCGACGCAGATCGCCGAGTCCGCCACGTTGAACGTCGGGTAAACGTACGAGCCGAAGTGCACGTCGAGGAAGTCGACGACGTGGCCGCGCAGGATGCGGTCGGCGAGGTTGCCCGTGATCCCCCCGCAGAGGAAGCCGAAGCAGACCTGCGCGCGGGGCTCGCCCAGGCCGAGCGCCTTTCGCCCGAGGAAGATCGCCGCGAGCGTGGCGACCGCGAGCGCGGCGAGCAGGACGCTCCTGCCCGAGAAGATGCTCCACGCCGCCCCCGTGTTGCCCACGTGGACGATGTAGAGGAAGCCGCGGACGACCGGGATGGCCCCGTCCACGCCGGCGTAGGTGTTGAAGGGAAGGTGCGCCGCGATCCAGGCCTTCGTCGCCTGGTCCGCCGCGAGGACGGCCAGGGCGATCGCGATCAGCAGCCTGTACCTGAGGGCGCGCCAGCTGAGCGCCACCCCGGGGTCCACGGACCGGCTCATTCCTCCCCGCCGTCCTCGTGCGCGATCGTGCCGCCTTCCTCGCCGGCCTCGCCGAAGAGGCCCGTTTCCGCGCGCGAATGGTGCCGGTTGCGCTCGATCTGCTTCTGGGCCTCCGCCGAATAGCGGGTGAACGGGACCGCCAGCAGGCGCTCCTTGGAGATGGGCTTCGAGGTGATCTCGCAGATGCCGTAGGTGCCGTCGCGCACGCGCTTGATGGCCGCCTCGATCTCCGAGAGGGCGTCCTGCTCGCTCGAGACCAGGCTGAGCGCGAAGTCGCGGTCGAACGTGTCGGTGCCCGCGTCGGCCATGTGCTGCCCGTAGGCCGAGAGGTCGCCCGCGTCGTCCTTCGTGGAGCGCTTGAGCGTCTCCTCGGAGTGGCGCTCGATCCCCTCGGTCAGGTGCTTCCTGAGGTCGATCAGGAGCTTGTAGAAGCGCTTGTACTTCTCGGGCACGTCGTGCACCTCGATCACGTCCGCGGCCTTCGTCCTCTTCGGGTTGAAGCCCAGGATCTCGGCGAGAGAGGCGGCCTTGATGTGGTTCGGCTTGGAGGGCTTCTCCAGGGCGGCCGCCTGCAGGGCGGGCGAGGGCTTCGCGGCGACCTTCGTCGCCTTGGAGACGGACTCCGCCTTCGCGGTGACCGCCTTGGCTATCGCGCGCACCTCGTCCAAGCTGAACGCGATCGGCTTGGAGGCGGTCTTTCGGGCGAGGATGCTCTCTCGGAGAGCGGATTTCTTGGATGGCTTTTCCATGGTCGGTCGCTTCCCGGGGGCGACGGGCGCAGCGGGCGCCGCGTGGGCGGCGGCCTTGGGCGCGTCGGCTTTGGGCTGCTTCTTCTTTGGCGGGTTGGGTTTGTTTGTCTTGGCCATGGGGAGTCTTGGGATTGCGAGCTGAAAAGGGGGCGTCAGGAGGATAGGGCCTCGGCGCAGCGCGGGCAAACCTCCGCTATCGGATTCTGCACGAGGGAGGGGACCCAGCGCCAGCAGCGCGGGCAGCGCACGTGGCCCAGCTCGCTGCAGGGGCGCACCCCGACGCTGAACGGCTCCCCGGGGTTGGCCGGCACGCCGATGCGGACGTCGGAGACGATGAAGATCTCCGGCAGCGAGTCGCGGTTCGCCTCCAGGGCCGACCGCAGGGGGTCGCCCTCGGGGACCAGGAGGGTGACGGCCGCGTCCAGCGACTTGCCAATGCGCCCCGCGGCGCGGAGGGGCTCGATCGCCTCGTTGACGCGCGCCCGCACCCTGAGCAGCGCCGAGAAGTCGGCGTCGACCTGGGGCTGCGTCCACGCCTCGGGAACCACGGGCCAGTCCGCCAGGTGCACGGACTCCGCCCCGAACTCCGTGCCCGTGAGCGCGAACGACCACGCCTCGTCGGCCGTGAAGGGGATCACCGGGGCGAGGATCCTCACGAGCGCGCCGAAGATCCCGTGGAGCGCCGTCTGCGACGAGCGCCTCAGCGGGCTGGCGGTCCCCAGGGTGTAGAGCCTGTCCTTCAGGATGTCGTGGTAGGTGGCAGAGAGCGTCACCGAGCAGAACTGGTTGCAGAGCTGGTAGACGCGGTGGAACTCGTAGGCGTCGTAGGCCTGGGCGCAGGCCCGCTCCAGCCCCGCAGCCTGGTGGAGCGCCCAGCGATCGAGCGCATCCATCTCCTCCGCCGGCACGGCGTCCCGGGCGGCGTCGAAGTCGAAGAGGTTCGCCAGCTGGAAGCGCAGCGTGTTGCGGACGAGCCGGTACGTCTCCCCGACGTGCGAGAGGATCTCCTTGGAGATGGGGATGTCGTTGCGGAAGTCCTGCGAGGCGATCCAGAGGCGGATCACGTCCGCCCCGTACTCGGCGACATAGCCGTCGCTCGTCTGCGGCTTCTCGTAGGTTGAGCTCTTGGAGATCTTCTTCTTCTCCTCGTCGACGATGAAGCCGTGGGTGAGCACCGCACGGTAGGGCGCAGCCCCGTAGGCGATCACGGAGGTCCACAGGGACGACTGGAACCAGCCGCGGTGCTGGTCGCTGCCCTCGAGATAGAGGTCGGCGGGCCAGCGCGTGCCGCCCTGGCCGTTCCTCAGGACGGCGGCGTGGGAGGAGCCCGAGTCGAGCCAGACATCGAGCGTGTCCCTGCCGCACGAGAGGCTCGCGGCCGGCGGCCAGCCGTCCGGAAGGGCCACGCCCTCCAGGATCTCGGCGGCGGTGGCCTCGTACCAGAGGTTCGTGCCCCTGCGCCCGACCTTGTCGGCGACCGCGCGGATCACCCCGGCATCGATGAAGGGGCGCTTGTCGGCGCCGAAGAAGGCGGGGATCGGCACGCCCCAGGAGCGCTGGCGGCTGACGCACCAGTCGGGGCGGGACTCGACGGCGCCGCGGATGCGCGCCTCGCCCCAGGCGGGTATCCAGCCCCCGCTGGCCGCGATCTTCGAGATTTCCGAGAGCGCCGCCGCCCTCGATCCCGCCGCGTCCAGCGAGACGAACCACTGGTCGACCGCCCTGAAGATGATCGGGGTCTTCGAGCGCCAGCAGTGCGGATAGCTGTGGGTAAACTTCTGCTTGGCGAGGAGGGCGCCGGCCGCATCCAGGAGCCTGAGGACGCCCACGTTGGCAGGCGACGTCCTCTTCTTGGCGAGGTCCTCGACGCTCTCCAGGGTCGTGAGGCCGACCAGCGGGGCGGGGACGCGGCCGTCGTCGACATAGGTCCCGTCGTCGGCGACGGGGCAGTAGATCTCGAGGCCGTACTTGAGCCCGGTCTGGTAGTCCTCGGAGCCGTGGCCGGGCGCCGTGTGCACGCAGCCGGTGCCGCTCTCGGTGGTCACGTAGTCGGCCAGGACGACGGGGGAGGGGCGGTCGATGAAGGGGTGCCGCGCCGCGAGGCCCTCGAGGCTTGAGCCCTTCACGGTCTTCACGACCACGGGGGCGGACGCCAGCGCCGCCGCCGCCGCGACCTGCGCCAGGAGGGCGGAGGCGACCACGAGCCGCTCGCCGCCCGCGTCCGCCACGGCGTACTCGACGTCAGGGTTGAGCGCGATCGCGAGGTTTGCGGGGAGCGTCCAGGGCGTGGTGGTCCAGATGACGATGAAGAGCGGCTTGTCGGCGGGAAGGCCGAAGCGTGCGGCCTCCGCCGGCGGGACCGCGAAGCGCACCCAGATCGACGGGGAGGAATGTTCGCGGTATTCGACCTCGGCCTCGGCCAGCGCGGTCTCGAAGGGGATCGACCAGTAGACCGGCTTCTTGCTGCGGTAGACGAGGCCCTTTTCGACGAACGCCGCGAACACGCGCAGGATGTCGGCCTCGAAGGCGGGGTCCTTCGTCTTGTACTCGTGGGGCCAGTCCGCGAGGACGCCGAGCCGCCTGAACTGCCCCTTCTGCGTCGCGATCCACGACTCGGAGAACGCGTCACAGAGCCTGCGCAGCTCGGGCGTCGAGACCTGCCGGTTGGCGTCGCGCAGCTCGCGCGCCACCTTCTGCTCTATCGGAAGGCCGTGGCAGTCCCATCCCGGGACGTAGGGCGTCCGGAACCCCCGCAACGCCTTGTAGCGCAGGGTCACGTCCTTGAGCGTCTTGTTGAGGGCGGTGCCGATATGGACGTCGCCGTTGGTGAACGGCGGCCCGTCGTGCAGCACGAAGACGGGCGCGCCGGAGCGCCTCCGCTGGAGCGCCTCGTAGAGGCCCGTCTCCTCCCAGTGCGCCACCCGGGCCGGCTCGCGCTGCGCGAGGCCCGCCCTCATGGGGAAATCCGTCCTGGGCAGCTGCAACGTGTCTTTGAGGTCTTGCGCCAATTAAAAAAAAGGGTCCGGGAGGTTAGGACGGCCCCGGGGCGAGTCAAGACACTCGCTTCGCCCGCAGGGGGGCGCCGCGGGCCAGCCGCCCGGTCCCCCCGGCCCGCCCGCTGAAGGGGCTCGGGATGAGGGGGATGGCGACGGGCGTCCCCGGGGACCCCTCACGGCGCGGGCGCCGCGGCCCCGTCACCTCCAGCCCGTGACCGTCTCGACGAGGGCCTCGACGCACTCGATCCTGGCGGAGGGCAGGATGCCGTGGCCGAGGTTGAAGATGTGGCCCCTTGTGCCGCGCATCGACTCCAGCAGGCGAGTCGCCTCGCGCCGCGCGATCTCCGGCGTGGTGCTGAGGATCACCGGGTCGAGGTTTCCCTGGACCGCGACGTTGTCGGGCAGGCTGCGCCGGACCGCCGCCAGGTCGCTCGACCAGTCGACGCTCAGGACGCGCGCCCCGGTGAAGGCCTGGTCGACCAGGTGCGGGCCGGTGCCCTTGCCGTAGAGGATCACGGGGAAGCCCTCGGGCATGGCGGCGACGATCTCGCGCATCCAGCGCAGGGACGCGGCCTCGTAGTCGGGGCCCGCCACCGCGCCGCCCCACGAGTCGAAGATCTGGATCGCGTCGGCGCCCGCGCGGATCTGCATCCTGAAGTACTCGATGAGCGCCCGGGTGAGCTTGCCCAGGAGCAGCTCGAAGGTCGCGCGCTCCCCGTAGAAGAGGGCCTTCACCCGCGCGAAATCCTCCGAGCTCCCGCCCTCCACCATGTAGGTGGCGAGTGTCCAGGGCGAGCCGCCGAAGCCGAGGAGCGCCCTCGTGCCCGCCAGCTCCCGCTTGAGGATCGCCAGGGCGCCCGCCACGTAGGACAGGCGCTCCGGGACCTGGCTCTCGGGAAGGAGCGCCTCGACCATCTGCCGGCTCTCGAGCCTGCGCTCCATCGCTATCCCTCCCTCGTCCCGGAAGGTGTAGCCCTGGCCGAGCGCCTCGGGGATGACCA
>CAYNLL010000233.1:0-5506 GCA_964398015.1 uncultured Opitutaceae bacterium
GGAGACGATCGGCTTCGGCCTCGGCCTAGGGATGACCCTCGGCGTGCGGGCCGTGCAGACCCTCGTCGTCACGCAGCTCGCGGGCCTGGTCTGCGCGCTCCTCATGGTCGCGGGGCCGGGCATCGCCGCCACGTTCGAGCTGGGGCTGATGCGCCACCAGGGCGAGCTGCGCACGCTGCGGCTGATCGGGATCGACCCCAGGGACTACCTGGCGCTGCCGTGCGTCGCGGGCTTCGCGCTCGCGCTCCTGGTCCTCGGGTTCTTCTTCCAGGTGGCCGCCGTCCTCGGCGGCTTCGCCCTCACCTCGCTCGTCAGCCACGTGAGCCTCAACCAGCTCTTCGGGGAGCTGCTGGCGTCGCTCGGGCCCGCCGCGCTGGCCGTCTCCGGGCTGAAGAACCTGGTCCTCGGGGCGGTGATCGGCGTCATCGTCTGCCACCAGGGGCTGGTGGAGCCCTTCTCGCCCTCGGAGATGCCGCGGATCGCGCGCCGTCTGCTCAGCCGCACTCTGGTGGCCCTGGTTGTCGTGCACGGCAGCGCGGCGTTCATCCTGCCATGATCGAGATCGACCGCCTCGAGGGGGTGCATTTCAGGCTGGCGACGGCCTCGATCCAGGCGGGCGAGCTGGCCGCCGTCGTCGCCCCGAGCGAGCCCTGCGCCCGGGAATTCGTGGACCTGCTCCTCGGGCTGGAGGCGCCGCCGGGGGGCGGCGTCCGCCTGCTGGGCAGGGAGATGTCCGCGCTGGACGAGCGGGCCCGCCTGGCGCTTCGCCGCGGGGTCGGGTTCGCGGGGCAGGCCCAGGGCCTCGTGGGGCACCTCGCGCTCTGGGAGAACATCCTCCTCGGCGCCGCGTACCACGGCGGCCTCGACGCCGAGGGGGTGGACGAGCGGGTGCGCGCGATGCTGGGGTGGTGCGACTGGCCCGAGGACGAGGCGCGCCGCGCCTTCCTGCTGCTGCCGGAGCACGCGAGCCCGTTCGAGCGCTCGGGCGCGTCGTGGCTGCGCGCCGCTCTGGGCGAGCCCGAGCTGCTGGTGTGCGAGGACCTCTTCCGGGGCCTGGCGCCGGACGAGCGCCGGCGCCTGCTCGGCGCCAGCGTGGCCTTCCAGTCCGAGCGGCCGTCGAGGGGGTCCGTCTTCGTGCTCGTGAACGACCACCTCCTCGAGGAGATCCAGCCGACCTCGGTCCTTTATCTCTCGCGCAGCGGCGATTACCGCGCCGAGACTTGACCCATGGCCCCGATCCTCAGGCCAGATGCCGCATCGATCCGGGCAGCGCGCTCGGCCCGGCTCTCCGTCTTGCTCACGCTGGCGGCACTTGTGGGGATCGGGCTCTACCTGGGATGGAAGGAGGACTGGTTCACGCCCGTCGAGCGGTTCTACTTCCAGGCGAGGAGCAGCAAGTCGCTCGGCAAGGGGATCGCGGTGCGCCTGAGCGGGTTCAAGATTGGCCAGGTCGGCCGCGTCGACCTCCAGGAGGACCGCACGGTCAGGGTCGAGCTGGAGATCTTCAAGCGGTACCTTTACCTCGTGAAGTCCGACTGCGTGGTGCACGTGCAGGCGGGGATCCCGATCGGCGATGCGTCGGTCGAGATCGTGGGCGGCTCGGGCCGGGCGGACACGCCGGAGCCCGGGGCGCGCCTGCGGTTCGTCGAGGACCCGCAGCCGATGGACCAGATCGTCCAGTTCCTCGGCCGGCTGGATCCCCTGGTCGACAGCCTCAACGGGCTCTTTAAGCAGGCGTCCCAGACGCAGGCCGAGCTGCAGGTCTCGCTTCGAAACCTCTCCGACACGACCGCCCGGATCCAGGCGTGGACCCCGGGCTTCCTCGCGCGAACGGACGGGGCGCTGGCCGCCCTCGACCGCGCGGGCGCCCTGGCGACGGGCGCCCTGGCGCCGATGAACGACCCGAAGGGCGACCTCCAGACCTCCCTCAGGGAGATGAGGGACGCCACCGCGGAGTTTCACGCGGCTATGCCCGCGATCCTCGCCGACATGAAGGCGCTCACCTCGAGCCTCAGGGCGAGCGCGCAGAGCATCGAGCCGGCCGTGGGCCGGATGGCGCCGCAGCTGCCCCCGCTGGTTGAGGAGGGCCGAAGGACGGCCGCCCACGCCGGCCAGGTCGTCGACGCGGTCAAGGACATGGGCCTGATCCGCAGCAAGATCGACGCGGAGCCCCCCGAGCAGGTGCTCCCGACGACCCCACCGTGAGCGGCCCGCACGCCCAGGCAGTCCACGGTCAGCCGGCGGCCCGGGCGTGGGGGCGGCTCGCGGCGCTCGCGGCCGCGGCCCTCGCGGGGTGCTCCGGACCGGCCGAACGCCCGCCGCCCTACCAGGAGGCCGCGGCGCTCGAGGCGCGGTCCGGGCAGGAGGCCTACCTCTTGGGGCGCTTCGGCGACGCCATCACGAGCCTGCGCGAGGCCGTCCGGCTCCGGCTGGCGGCGGGGGATCTCCCCGGGGCCGCGCGCTCGCAGCTCAACCTCGCCCTGGCCGAGCGTGCGTCGGCGAGCGCCGCCGCGGCGTCGGCGGAGGCGGATCGCCTGCGGGAGATGACCCAGGGGGCCGTCCAGCAGCTGGGCGAGCGCGGGGGGGCGGGCGCGGGGGCTGCGGCCGAGCTTGAGGCGGCTTCGGGATGGCTGGACGGGCTCCTGGCCCTCGACGCGGGCGACCTGGACCGGGCGCAGGCGCTCGCCCCCCGCGCGCAGCCCGAGGTCTCCCCGCAGATGCGCAGCCGCATCGGGACCCTGCAGGCGGCCATCGCCCTGCGCGGCGGGCGCTTCTCCGAGGCTGTCGCGCTGGCCGCCGGGGCGAGGGAGGCGGGAGAGGCCGCCCACGACCTCCCGGAGGTCGCGCACGCCTGGGGCCTGGAGGGGGAGGGCGATGCCGGCATGGGTTCCTGGCTGCGCGCGAGGGACGCCTGCCTTGCGGCCGTGGCCATCGAGGAGCGGATCGGCGGGGGGGGACGGATGGCCGTGGACCTGCGCGAGCTGGCGCTGATCTGCGGGCACCTCGGCCGGGGCGCCGACGCGAGGCTCTACACCCTGCGCGCCGACGAGATCATGTCCGCCGGGGCCGGCCGCTGACCGCGGGCCGCACCCCGCCCGACGCCATGAACACGAGCCCGGAATCCCCGCCCGAGGGTGCAGCGTGGATCGAGACGCCCGACATCCCCGTTGTTTCCGTCTCGGGGGCCTGCTACTTCGGCCGGATCGCGGGCAACGAGGTCGTGGTACCCGACGCCCGGACCTCGCGCCGCCACGCGGTCGTCCAGCGGCAGGGCAGCCGCTTCGTCATCGTCGACCTCGGGAGCACCAACGGGACGATCCTCAACGGGCGCCGCATCTTCAAGCCGACCCTGCTCGCGGACGGGGACGTGATCGGCATCGGCGGCCTGCGCTACGTCTTCCACCACCCCGGCAGCGCCGGCCCGGCCACCCAGGCGCCGGTGCCGACGTCGGCCGCCGTGGGGATCACCTCCTGCTGGATCATGCTCGCCTCGGGCCCGGAGGCCGGGGGCCCCGAGGCCCTCGCCTGGGCGGAGGGCCTGGCCCGGGCGGCGCGGGAGGCCGGCGCGAAGGCGAGGCGGATCCGCAGCCCGGCCGTCCTCATCCACTGGAGGCAGGAGCTGGCCCCGGTCGAGGCCGTCCGCAGTTTCGTGCAGGCCGTCGCCCTTCGGCCGCTTCCCGCCGGGGCCCACGTCGCGCTCCACCACGGCGCCGCGCGGGTGGGGCCCGGGGCGGGCCCCTCCGAGGAGACGCTGCTCGGCTCCGCCGTGTCCTTCGCGCACGCCCTCGAGGCCGCGGCCCGGGCGAGGGGCGTGCCCGTGCTGGCGAGCGGGGCGGCCGTCAGGACGCTCGGGCTGGGGCCCTCGGCCGCGCCGCTCGGGGAGCTCCCTGTCGCGGGCCTGCCCGGGACGCACGAGCTCTTCTCGCTGGGCGCGCCCCGGCCGGGGCGCCCGTGAGCCCGGTCACGTCGCCAGCCGCTGCGCCGCCAACGACTCCATCCGGGTGCCGATGCGGAAGTCGCTCGCAAACAGCTTGAGGAATTCGGCGCGGCCGAGGGTCAGGCAGCGGCTCTCCTCGATGGCGACCACGTCGGCGGTCGCCTCCCCGGTGCGCACCAGGCTGATCTCCCCGAAGTAGTCGCCGGGCCTCATCCTGCGAAGGACGCGCTTGCCGGCGCGCACCTCGAAGGCGCCGTCGTAGATCAGGAAGAAGAATTTGTTCGTCTCGCCCCGCGCCAGGGCCACCGCGCCCGCCTCGAACCGGGCCGAGCCACACCGCTTCGCGTAGCGCACGAGCTGCTCGAACGGCCAGCCGGCCAGGAAGACGATCCGGCCGAGGAACTCCGCGTACTGCAGGAGCTCGCGCACGCGCTCGGCGCCCACCCGACCGACCACCTGCCGGTTGAAGTCCTCCTTGCCCATCCTCAGCAGGCGGCTGGCGCGGGTGGTGCGCACGGTGGCCGTGCGGGTGGTCCCCTCCAGCAGGGCGATCTCCCCGAAGCATGCGCCGGGCCCGAGCAGCCCGAGGGTCTCCGTCTTCTTCGACGGCTTGGGCCTGCGCTTGATGACCGCGACCTCGCCGGACAGGACCACGTAGAACGCGTCCCCCGGGTCGTCCTCGCGGAACACGTCCTTGTCGCCCCCGATCTCGAGGAGCTGCAGCGCCGGGGCCAGCGCGGCCAGGGTCTCGTCGGCGAGCTCGCTGAAGAGCGCCACCTGCCTGAGGATCGAGACGGCGTCGCCCTCCAGGGGCGCCGCCGGCGCGGCCCCCCGCGGGGAGTCCTCCCGCAGCGGCCGCGCGCGCTTGCGCCGCAGCCACCAGTGCGAAGCGTAGGCCCACGCCGCCCCGACGGCCGCCAGGGCCGCCGCCGCGGCGACCACGTAGGCGCAGGCGCCCAGGAGCGGGTGCAGCCTCCCGGCCGAGCCGAAGAGGGCCGGCAGGCCGGCCATCGCCGCCGGGAAGATCCGCGCGCAGGCGAGCGCCGTCAGCGCGGCCCATGCCAGCCAGTGCAGGGCCGCCCGCCGCGTGAGGCCCCTCCGCCACTCGCGCAGCCTCTCCCAGGCGTCCTCGCGCCTCTGCGCGAAGAGGAACCCCGCCGCCACCGAGAAGCGGGGCGCGGCGAGCCGCGCGCTGATCCACTGGTGGGCGGCGGTGCCGCGCCACGGCGCGAGCGCGTAGAGCACGCCGGCGAGCGCCGGGGCCAGCAGGCCCGGCCAGCGCCACGCGAGGACGGCGGCGCCGAGGATGACGGGCACGGCGCGAAGCGCCGCGACGGAGGCCTCGCGCGCCCGCCCGTCCATGGCGGCCTCGCCGCTGTCGACCTCGAAGTGCGGCAGCGCCGTCAGCCATTGCAGGCGCGGCCGGCGCACCTCGCAGGCCCCGCCCGAGAGCGCGCACGCGGCCGCGGCCTCGCCCAGGCTCAGGAGCAGGCACGCGGCCGCCCATCCGGCGAGCGCCTCCAGCCACCCGTCGGGCGCCCTCCAGTGGGGGACGAGGAGCGCCGCGGC
>CAYNLL010000234.1:0-5492 GCA_964398015.1 uncultured Opitutaceae bacterium
TGCCCGGCCTCACGAGCCAGCGCGTCAACGGACGCTTCCAGGACGCGACGATCCGCGGCCTCCCCGGCGACTTCAACGTGGGCACCCTCGACGGCGTCGAGCAGGCCACGACCGGCGGCGACGGCGGCAACGACAGCCGCGCGGTCGAGTACGACCAGTATCCGTCGGAGCTCATCGGCGGGGTGGAGGTCTTCAAGACCGGCCAGGCCGACATGGTGGGCGGACTCGGCGGCACGATCGACCTGCAGACCACGTCCCCGCTCAGCGTCGACCACCGGGTCACGGCGCTCAGCGTGTTCTACAACTGGACGGGCTTCCAGCAGCTGACCCCCGGCGTCAAGAAGGCGGGCGAGAGCTACACGGCCTCCTACATCGACCAGTTCGCGAACGGGACCGAGGGCATCTTCGTCGGCTACCAGCACACGGAGAACCCCTACGAGGGCGAGCAGTTTCAGTCCTGGGGCTACGCCACAGCGCCCGACGGCAACCTGATCATGGGCGGCATGAGGATCTACGACCAAAGCGAGCTGCTCACCCGCGATTCCGCGGTGGCCGTGATCGAGAGCAAGCCGAGCGACAACATCCATAGCAAGATCGACTTCTTCATCTCCTATTACCATGATGACCAAGTCCTTCGCGGCATGGAGGTTCCGATGGCGGAGTGGGGCAACCCCACGCTCGAGCCGGGCTACACGGTCACCAACGGGCTCATCACCAATTACACGCTCAAGAACGTGAATCCTGTCGTGCGCAACATGGACACCCTGTGGACCGCGCATCTAAAGTCCGCAATCTGGAACCTGGATGTGGGTGAGAAGACGGAATGGCCTGTGCATTTCTCGGCAGGCTGGTCCTCGGCCGAAAAGCGCGAGGAGGTCCTTGAGACCTACTCGGGCCTTGGCTTCAACAATACAGAGACCGATGGGGACACGTTCGTCGTCAGCCAGCCGGCCGGCCCGAACCCGCCGGTGGTCACCTCGTCCACCGACTACTCGAACGCCAGCCTTTTCATGCTCACCGACCCGCAGGGCTGGGGCGTGGGCGTCTTCCCGGTCACGGGCATGGAGGGTTACCTCAAGTACTTCCAGGCCTATGACGTCGCGGACTCGTTCAAGGTCCAGGTCACGCATGAGCTCGACGCCTCCATTTTCAAGAATGTCGAGGGCGGCCTGAGCTATTCGCAGCGTTACAAGCAGTTCGGGCAGAACCCGACGGGCTATCTGGTCAACTCCAACGGCCAGCCCGAGGCAGCCCTGCCCCCGCTCATCGGGACCACGGACCTGACCTGGATCGGCAACCTGCACCCGATCGCCTACGACTCTGTGGCCGCCCTCAACAGCGGGCGCTACACGTTCGTTCCCAACCCGAACCCGGGCAGCTGGGAGGGCGACAACTACGATGTCTGGGAGGACGTCACACGCCCCTACGTCCAGGTTAACCTGAAGGGCAATGCGGGTGGCGTTCCCTTCGACGGCAACATCGGCGTCGTGGCGGACTTTGCGAGCCAGAACTCGACCGGCTTCTCCGGAAATGGCGGCAACGTGGTGACGCCCGTCACCGGAAGCGCGAGCTATGCGGACCTGCTGCCCTCGCTGAACCTGACCTTCAAACTGACGCCGCAGGACTTCATCCGGGCGTTCGTCGGCCGCGAGGAGATGAGGCCGGACATGTACTACATGAGGGCGGCTCGCGACTACGGCTACAACGCGTCCAACGCGAACAACACGACGAACAGCCCGTGGAGCGCCACGAGCGGAAACCCGGGCATCAAGCCCTGGATGTCCGACTCGGCCGACCTCGATTACGAGCATTACTTCGCGAAGGGAGCGGGCTACGTCTCCCTGGCCCTCTTCGAGAAGGACCTCCAGAGCTACATCTACCAGTCCAACGTGGTGGAGAGCTTCGCGGGTTACCCCTACACGGGACCGGCCCCGATCCTCATGACGGGCATCGCCTCGCAGTACGTGAACGGCAACGGCGGCAACATCCAGGGCGCTGAGGGCACGTTCAACATCACGAGCGAAGGCCTGACGGGCGGCGCCGTCCCCGGCTTCGGCATCACGGTGAACGGCATCGTGGTCGACAGCAGCATCAAGCCCTACGGCCCGACCGGCCCCAGCGAGGCGCTCCCCGACATGTCGAAGAAATCGCTGAACCTTACGCTCTACTTTGAGCGCTGGGGTTTCTCGGCCCGCGTCAGCGACCATTACCAGTCGGAGACGCGCGAGTACATCGTGCAGTTCGGCGCCCCGAATTTTGCCGGCCAGGGGTCGACCAACGATGGCTTCTCGGCTGAGATTCCGTTCCATACCATCGACGCGACGGTCAGCTACGCCTTCAGGACCGGCCCGCTCAAGGGCCTGTCGTTCTACATCGAGGGCAGCAACCTGAACGACGCGCCTGAGATCACCTACAACAACGGCGACCCCCGCCAGCTGATGAACTGGCAGAAGTACGGCGCTGCCTACCGGTCTGGCGTCACCTACAAGTTCTAACCCCTTCCAGACAGGGGTGTCTGGTCACTAGGACTAAACGAGCGGCCACCGGAGTCATTCTGGTGGCCGCTTTTTCTTCCGGGCGCCGGGGTTCCGCGGGCCTAGTTCCTTCGCACGCAGCATCCACCGCCTAAGGCCAAGCCTTGCACGCCTACGAGCCCTCCTCGACCGCTCAGTCGACAACACACATACAACAGATGGGATCGCCACCTTCCACATGGCTCGCCACCCGAAGCTCGGGTGTCCTGGCCCACATTTCCTCGCTGCCGGGGCGCTACGGCATTGGGAACATGGGAGCGGGAACCCGTAGCCTTATCGATTTCCTTGGGAAGGCTGGCGTGCGGTACTGGCAGATCTGCCCCGTCGGCCCGACCGGCTTCGGCGACTCGCCGTACCAGACCTTCTCGGGCCGGGCCGGCAATCCCTACTTCATCGACCTGGACGAGCTCGTGCACGACGGGCTGCTGAGCGGGAAGGACCTCGAGCCCCTGCGCGCCCTCCCCAGGGACCGCGTGGACTACGGACGGATCTACGAATGCTTCTGGCCCGTCCTTGCCCGGGCCTACGACCGGTTCTCGGCCCTGCGCAAGGATGAGGTGAACGGGCTCGGCTCCTTTGCGGCTTTCCGCCAGCAGCAGGGAGGCTGGCTCGAGCCGTTCGCCACGTTCATGGCGCTCAAGGGGCATTTTGGGGGCTACCCCTGGACGATGTGGCCCGAGGTCTTCAGGAGCTGGACGGCAAACCTCGGGGCAAGCCTGCCCGAATCCGTCCTTCTCGACGCCAGCCGGCACGCATTCTACCAGTACCTCTTCTTCGGCCAATGGGAGCGGCTTCGCCGCTATGCCGCCGAGAGGGGAGTCGGCATCATCGGCGACGTCCCGATCTTCGTTGCGCTCGACAGCGCGGACACCTGGCAGAACCGCGCCGTGTTCCGGCTCGACGAAAGGGGCAGCCCGCTCGCGGTCGCCGGCGTCCCGCCGGACTATTTCTCCGCCAAGGGCCAGCTTTGGGGAAACCCGCTCTACGACTGGGAGTACCTCGAGCGCACCGGCTACGCCTGGTGGATCGACCGCCTGAAGGCTGCGTTCAGCCTGTGCGACATCATCCGCCTGGACCATTTCCGCGGCTTTCACAATTTCTGGGAGATCCCTGCCGACGCCACCGACGCGTGCACCGGGAAATGGCGCGACGGCCCAGGCCTGAAGTTCTTCGAGGCCGTGCGGCGGGCGTTTCCCGAGGCGCGGATCATCGCGGAGGACCTGGGCTACATCGGACCCAAGGTCGTCGCCCTGCGCGACGCCGCGGGCCTTCCGGGCATGAAGATCATCCAGTTCGCGTACGGCCACGACACCGGAAACGTCAATCTCCCGCACTGCTACAGCCCGGACACCGTCGTCTACACGGGAACCCACGACAACAACACCGCGCGCGGATGGCTCGAGCACCTCTCCGGTGAGACCGCCAGGCAGGTGGAGGACTATTTCCAGCTCGGCGGGTCCCGCTCCGCGTGGCCCATCATCCGCGTGGCGCTTTCGACAGTCTCTAGGCTCGCGGTGGTGCCCATGCAGGACCTGCTCGACCTGCCGGCAGAAAGCGCGCTCAACCGCCCCGGCACTTCCGAGGGCAACTGGCAATGGCGCTACACGGAGGAGCAGCTCGCGGCCCTGGAGAAGGACAGGCTGGCGACGCTCAGCCACTGGATCGAACTTTACGATCGCAGCGGGAGGCAGATGGTGCGCGAATTCAGCGAGGCCCCCGAGGCGCTCCGCGCAGCCCAATGAATCCCCCGCGCAAGGTTCCGCTCTGGACGATCTCGAACATGAATTTTGGGTTCCTCGGAATCCAAATCGGGTGGGGCCTTCAGATCGCCAACATGAGCGCGATCTACGCCTATCTCGGGGCGGACCCGGACCAGATACCGATCCTGTGGCTCGCGGCGCCCCTCACGGGGCTCCTGATCCAGCCGTTGATCGGGCAGGCCAGCGACAGGACGTGGACGCGGCTGGGCAGGCGCAGGCCGTTCATCCTTGCCGGGGCGATCCTGGCCTCCCTCGCCCTCATCTTCATGCCCAACAGCCCGTCGATCTGGGTCGCGGCCGGCCTCCTCTGGGTGCTGGACGGAACGATCAACGCGAGCATGCAGCCCTTCCGCGCGCTGGTGGCCGAGAGCCTCCCTGAGGAGCAGGGGCCCCAGGGATTCGTGATCCAGTCCCTGTTCATCGGCGTGGGAGGAACCTTCGCGTCGGCGCTTCCGTACATGATGACCCATTGGTTTGGCGTCGCCCCGGAGGCCGCGGGGATGGGGCACATCCCGGCGTCCGTCCGCTTCTCGTTCTACCTCGGGGCCGTCTCCTTCATGGGCGCCGTGCTCTGGAGCGTCTTCACCACGGTGGAGACCCCGCCCTCCGAGGCCGAGCTTGCCGTCATCAGGGCCCGAAAGTTCGACTGGACCCTGGGGCTCTGGGATGTCCTCAAGCTGATCCCCAACCTGCCGCGCAGGATGTGGGAGCTGGGGCTCGTCCAGTTCTTCACCTGGGTTCCGATGTTCCTGCTCTGGAATTTCTTCTCCTCGGCCGTGGCGAAGGATGTCTTCCATGCGCTTCCGGGATCGAGGGAGATGGAGGCCTCGGGCTCCTGGTCGGGCGTCTGCTTCGGGGTATACAACGCGGTCTGCTTCGTCTTCTCCTTCTTCCTGCTCTGGGCCTCGAAGTACACGGGACCCCGGCTGATGCACGCCCTCTGCCTCGGCGCGGGCGCGATTGGCCTGGCCTCGGTCCACCTCGCGGGGGACCAGTACCAGCTGCTCTTCTCGATGACCCTCGTGGGCGTCGCCTGGGCGAGCATCCTGTCGATGCCCTACGCGATCCTGGCGCCCAGCCTTCCCAAGGACAAGGTGGGCGTCATGATGGGGATGTTCAACCTGTTCATCGTCATCCCGCAGGCCGTCGCGGCTTGGAAGTTCGGCTTCGTCCTCGACCATTTCCTGCACGGCGAACC
>CAYNLL010000235.1:0-2614 GCA_964398015.1 uncultured Opitutaceae bacterium
ATCAAGTCGCGCGGCAACCGCACGCAGGCTGCGGAGCTCATGGGCATCAGCCGCAGGACGCTCCACAGGAAGCTGGCCCAGTGGCCCGAGCTCGACGTGATCGATAAATGACAGGCCGCCCGCGCACCACGCAGGAGCTGATCCATTGGCTCGAAATGGGCGGCGGAGCGCGGTGGGTGCGCCTCGGGGCGCTGCTTGTCTGCGGTCTGGCCGTCTCCACGCTCGTTGCCTGGAGGCAATTCCACGGCGCCTCAAGCGAAGCCACCCTCGTGCAGGCGGACATGGCCCGGCAGATCGCATCGGGCGAGGGGTTCACGACCCATGTCATCTACCCGCAGGCCGCCGCCTACCTGAGGGGCGAGGGCCTTCGCTTTGACGCCGCGCGCCCGTACCCGGAAGTCTACCAGGCGCCGCTGTACCCGCTGGTTGTGGCGGTGCCGCTGGTCGCGCTGCGCGTGCTCCACCGACCGTGGTTCGAGGCGCTCTTCGCGGCCCCGGCCCCGCCTCCCTACGGGTTTGCAGCCGACTACCTCCTCCTCGCCCTCAACCTGATGCTCTTCTGGTGGGCGATCCGATTGGCCTTCTCGCTGGCGCTGAGGCTATTCGGGGAGCCAGCCGCCTGGCTCTCCGCATTTGCGCTGTTTCTCTCGGTGCCCGTTTGGCAGCAGGTCGTGGCCGTCAACGGCACGGCCCTGATGATGGTGCTGGCGCTCGGGGCGTTCCACGCATGGTGGAGGGTGGAGTCGGCCGAGGAGCCGGGACGGGCGACGCTCCCCCTCCTCGCCCTTGGGCTTCTGTGCGGCGCGCTCTTTCTCGCCGAGTATTCGGCGGGCATCCTTGCCGTGGTGGCCGCGTGGGGCGCCGGCCGGGGGGGCCCGGGCGCCGGGCGGGGGGGGGGCGCCCGCCCCCGTCTGGGTGGGTGGGCGCTCGTCGCGGCGCCCTGGGTCGCCCGCAACCTTGCGGTCACCGGTTCGCCGGTCGGCCTTGCCCTCCAGAACATCGCCCTGAAGGCGGGCGACACCACGGCGGAGCCCTCGGTGGTCCGCGCGACCCTCTCGGCGAGCCTCCCCAGGATCGACCTTAACAAGCTGTCCAACAAGGCCCTGACCTCCCTCCAGGAATGCGTGAGGTCGCGCATCTGGTCGGGAGGCGCCATGTGGCTCACCGCATTTTTCGCCGCGGGCTGGCTCTACGTCTTCCGCTCGGGGCCGGCGAACCGGCTTCGCTGGCTCTTCTCATTGTCCCTGCTCACCCTCATCGGATCCCAGGCGGTGTTCAACTCCGGCGATAGCGAGAGGCAGGCGGCCGTCTGGCTCTCGCCCCTGATCATCGTCTTCGGGTCGGGGTTCTTCTTCGTCCTCCTCGGCAGCCATCCGGCGCTCGCGGCGTGGCCGCGGGCCTGCGCGGCGGCGCTCCTCCTGCTCCAGGCCCTCCCGCTCCTGCACGACGCGCTCGATCCGCGCTGGCTCCACTTCCAGTATCCCCCCTATTTCCCGCAGCTCTTCCAGGGGATGAGCCGCCAGCTCAAGGACTCGGATCCGGACAACCGATTCGGGCTCATGGCCGACGTGCCGGCCGGACTGGCCTGGTACGGCAGGGTGCGCGCATGGGCGCAGCCCGCGACGCTGCATGACTTCTACGCGGTTCAGGTCGAGCAGCCGACGGGGGAGCTCCTGCTGACACCCAGGACGCTTGACCGTCCCTTCTTCACCGACCTGAACGCCCGCTCCAAGACGCCCGCGTTCCTTGTTCCGCCCGGTTCGCGCATAGGGGAATGGGGCGAGGTCTACGGGGGCCTCCTGACCGGGTCGCTCCCGCGCGAGTTCCCGCTTTCGTCGCCCCAAAAGCTGGCTGAAAACCTCTATGTCCTCGTCAATCCGGCGCTGCCGCGGAGCAGCCGATAGCCTCGTCAATGAATTGGTCTTGCCAGTAGTTAGCAAATTGGCAGCGTTTCGTTCGTATTTCCAGCAACGACAAATGAGAGCATTGCGGATCATCGCCGTGGGTTCGTCGCTCGGCTTTTGCGCGCTGGCGCGGGCCGTTTATGCGCCCATCCCGGAACTTCAGCAGGGAAAGGACCTCTCAGCCACCCTCGATGTGGGGATCAGTTACAACACGAACATCTTCGGGGCCGCCACGGGGGCGATCGGCAGCCTCGATTTCAGCGTGTCGCCGGACATCATCTTCAACCAGTCCCTGACGGATCAGACGTTCTTCACCGCGTCCTTCCAGCCGACGCTCGATTATATTGATGACCGCCCCGGGGAGAAGACGCTCTACAGCCAGTCCATCACCGCCCGCCTCGCCCATTCCTTCTCCAAGGAGTCGGTCCTGGACCTGAACGACGCCTTCGCGTACAACCAGAACCCCGAGGCGCTCCTGAACGGCACCACGAAGAACACCGACCAGACCCTCGAGAGCAACCAGTTCGGCGGCCGGTACACGTTTTCGCCGATCGAGCAACTCGGCCTGGTCCTCAAGGTGCGCAGCGTCTACTACGACTACACGAACCCGGTCATCGGCGACGAGCTGAACCGCTTTGAGAACCTGTACGGGATGGAGTTCGACTACGACCTGCAGCCGGACCTCAAGCTGGCGGGCGAATACCGCCACC
>CAYNLL010000235.1:2624-5476 GCA_964398015.1 uncultured Opitutaceae bacterium
CCAGGACGTCGACTATGAGAACAATCCCTCCACGCAGAACAAGCACTCCGAATTCCTGATGGCCGGCTTCGACTACTCCGTGGGCCCGCGGCTGAGCGCAAGCATTCGGGTCGGCGGCGAGTATCGCGTCCGCGAGGGCCTCTCCGACGAGACCTCCCCCTACGTCGAGGTCTCAGGCAAGTACGACTACGCCAAGGACTCGTTTGTGAGCGTGGGGTACACGTACAGCCTTGAGGAGACCTCAAACCCGCTCATTTTCTCGGACGAGAGGGTGAACAGGATGTTCGCAAACCTGGAGCACGCCTTCACTGCGCAGGTGGTGGGCTCCGTCTCGGTCGACTACGAGCCCGCGTCGCTTAACGGCATCAACAACCAGCCTAACATTGAGGAAGACTCGACGCACGCCGGCGCCGCACTCACCTACCTGCCGCAAAAAAACATGTCGGTGACCGCGTCCTACGACTACGACTTCGTCGATTCCGGGATCAGCAACCGCGGCATGAATCGGACACGCGTCGGTGTGAGCGCCAAGGTGGCGTTCTGAGGACGCGCTTTGGGATGGCCTCCGCCCCGGGGCGGTCGTTCCAATAGCACCCATGGCATCGCCCACCGGATCACGAGAGAGCGCCTCCCTCGCAGATCTCTTCAGCGTCCTGCGCCTGCGAAGGTCGCTGATCGCCCTTATCGCGGGTGCCGTGCTCGTGGCCACGCTGGTGGTGACGGCCTTCCTGCCGAGGTGGTACCTCGCGACGACCAAGGTGCGCGTGGAGAAGCCGGAGAGCGACGTGAAGCTCTTCCAGGCTGCGGGCAACAGCGCCTACGACCCCTATTTTCTGCAGGACCAGCGGATGATCATGCAGTCCGAGAAGATCCTGTACCCAGTCATCGACAAGCTCGGACTGGACTCGAAGCTCGCGGGCCCCATCGGGGCCCCGCAGGGCGCCGTGCTCACCTCCGACGTCGCCTACCGGTACCTCGTCAAAGAGATGCTCAGGGTGGAGGCACAGAGGAGCTCGTCGCTGATCGAGATCAACGTCTACGCGCAGGATCCGGCGCTTGCGGCGCAGATCGCCAACGAGATCGCCCACGAGTATTCGGACGACCGCATCTCCCTGGCGACCTCGCAGCAGAGGGAGGGGATGGCCCAGCTCAGGAAGGAGCTGGCCGACCAGGAGGCGGCGGTGTCGAGCCAGCGCGACACCGTCGAGAAGCTTCGCAAGGACCTGAACATCTCCGGCGTCGACCTCAACGTGAAGTACTCCGACATGGAGATCGAGACGCTCCGGCAGATGCAGAACTCGCTGATTGCGCTGCGGGTGGACGCGATCGGCAGGAAGACCCGGTGGGAGCGATTCAAGAGCATCCCGCTCGAGGACCGGATCGGCCTCGTCAATTCCGAGCTGATCCCCGACCAGAACATCCAGAACCTGCTCCAGGCCTACTTGGTCGCCGACCAGAAGGTGACCCAGCTCAAGGCGCGCCTCGGGGAGGCCCACCCGGACCTCGTCTCCTCGATCCAGAACCGCGCGAAGATCAAGGAGCAGCTCGAGGCGCTCCTTAGGGGGTACGAGAGCGGGCTCGAGATGGCCTACAAGGAGGCAGAAGCGAGGGTCGACGAGCTCGAGACGCAGCTCGCGAAGGCGAAGGTCGACCAGATCCTCTCCGCCCGCGACCGGATGAGGCCCTTCGAGGAGGCCGCCCAGCGCCTCGACGACGAGACCCGCCTCTACACCACGCTCAGGCTGACGCTGCGTCAGCGCGAGATCGACTTCCAGGTCCCGAAGCGAACGATTGAGATCCTCAATACGGCGGAGCCGGCGCGCCGGCCGAGCCGCCCGAGCTGGCTGCTCAACATCGCGGGCTCCCTGATCTTCGGGACAGTGCTGGCCGTTGGCGTCGCGCTCACGCTCGAGTACTTCGACACGAGCCTGCGCGACGTGGCCGACGTCGAGGAGCGCCTCAAGATTCCGGTCCTCGCCGTCATCCCGCACAACCCCGACCCGATGGGTGAAAGCCGCGACGAGCCCGAGGAGGCGGAGCCCTACCGCGTGCTCCACACGAACCTCAACCTCGCGGTGAAGCAGGGCCAGCCCTCGATCCTTGTGGTCTTCTCGGCCGGGCCGGCCGAGGGCAAGAGCACGACGCTCTGCAGGCTTGCCCACCTGATGGGCGCTTACGGCGAGAAGGTCCTCCTGGTCGACGGCGACCTGCGCAGGCCGGCGCAGCACCACCTCGCGGGCTGTCCGCGCGCGCCCGGCCTTTCCGACGTGCTGGCGGGCAAGTGCGAGATCGACGCGGCCATCCGCAAGGAGGTGACCCCAGGCGTGGACCTTCTGACGAGCGGCGGCATGCCCGGCTTCACGCTGAGCCTCCTTTATGCGAACCGGCTGCGCGACCTGCTGGCGAGCCTGCGGGGCCGCTACGACCGGATCCTGCTCGATTCGCCGCCTGTCATCGGGGTGAGCGACGCCAGCCTGCTCGCCGGACTTGCCGACGGGGCGATCCTCCTGATCCAGCACCGGCGCAATCCCGCGAGCATGGTCCTCCGGGCCCAGCAGATCATCGCCGGCCTGAAGACCCCGATCCTGGGGGCCGTGTTGACCCAGGTGCCCAGCGGTTCCGGCGAGGACTACGGGTACTACACGCAGGCCTACTCCTACTATTCGGGCAGGCACAAGGAGGATACCGGCCGAGCCAAGCGCAAGGGCCAGGGGGGGGCGCCGCGCTCTCCCGAGAGCATCGACCTTAAATGATGTTGACGGCAGGAAGGGGGGGGAATCTCATCCACCCCCTGATATGCGGGCGTAGCTCAGTTGGTAGAGCACCACCTTGCCAAGGTGGACGTCGAGAGT
>CAYNLL010000236.1:0-5471 GCA_964398015.1 uncultured Opitutaceae bacterium
CGGCCCAGGTACATCACGGCGACGCGGTCGGAGATGTGCCGCACGACCGAGAGGTCGTGCGCGATGAAGATGAGCGTGAGGTTCATGCTCCTGCACAGCTGCTGGAGCAGGTTGAGGATCTGCGCCTGGATCGAGACGTCCAGCGCCGACACCGGCTCGTCGGCGACCACGATCTTCGGGCGCAGGGCAAGGGCGCGGGCGATCGCGATGCGCTGGCGCTGGCCGCCCGAGAACTCGTGGGGGTACTTCCGGGCGAAGCGCGGCGCGAGGCCCACCATCCTCATCAGCTCGTCCACGCGGCCGTCCAGCTCGTCGGCGCGGCATATTCCATGGACGAGCAGGGGCTCCGCCAGCGCCGCGCGGACCGTCATCCTCGGGTTCAGGGACGCGTAGGGGTCCTGGAAGATCATCTGCAAGTCGCGCCGGCAGGCGCGCATCTCACGGAGCGTCGTCCCGGCCAGGTCCCTGCCGCCTAGCAGGATCCTTCCCGCGGTCGCCGGGATGAGCTGGAGGATCGTTCGCGCCAGGGTCGACTTGCCGCAGCCCGACTCCCCGACGAGGCCGAGGACCTCCCCCTGGCGCACCTTGAGGCTGACGCCGTCGACGGCGCGGACGGCCCCGATCTGCCGGCGCAGGATGAAGCCCTTGCGGATCGGGAAAAACGTCCGGACGTCCTCCAGTTCCAGCAGGTCGTCGCCCATGGCTTTACGCGGACCTCCAGGAGCCCAGGTCGATCTCCCCGGCGCGCACGCAGGCGTGCCAGTGGCCCGGCGAGGCCTGCACGAGGTCGGGCACCCGGGCCGAGCAGGCGGGCGCGGCGAAGCCACAGCGCGGGGCGAAGGCGCACCCGGCGGCGGGCTTCGACACGTCTGGGGGAAGCCCCGGGATCGTGAAGAGCTCCTCCCCCTTGGGCTGCAGCCCCGGGATCGAGCGCTGCAGGGCGCGGGTGTAGGGGTGCAGGGGGGCCCGGTACAGGGTCTCCGCGTCGGTCGTCTCCGCGATGCGCCCCGCGTACATCACCTGCACCTTGTCGCACAGCCCGGCGACGATCCCGAGGTCGTGGCTGACGAAGATGACCGCCATCCCCAGCTCGCGCTGCATCTTGCGGATCAGCTCGAGGATCTGCGCCTGGACGGTCACGTCGAGAGCCGTGGTGGGCTCGTCCGCGATCAGCAGCTCGGGCCGCGTGATGAGCGCCATTGCGATCATCACGCGCTGGCGCATCCCCCCGGAGAATTCATGGGGGTAGAGGCCCATGCGCTGCGCGGCGTCGTTGATCCCGACGGCCTCCAGCATCGCGAGCGCGCGGGCCAGGGCCTCCTTCCTCGTGACGCCGCCGTGGATCATGAGCGGCTCGATCACCTGCTCGGAGACCCGCATATAGGGGTTGAGCGAGGTCATCGGGTCCTGGAAGATCATCGCCACGCGCTTGCCGCGGATCGCCCGGGCCACCTGCGCGGGGCAGCGCAGGAGGTCCACGCCGTCGAAAATCGCCGAGCCCCCCTCGATGCGCCCGGGGGGCTGGGGGACGAGCCCCATGATCGAGTAGCACGTGACCGACTTTCCCGAGCCGGACTCCCCGACGATTCCCAGCGTTTCGCCGCGCTCGACGCTGAAGCTCGCCCCGTCGACCGCGCGGTAGACGCCGTGCCGCGTGTGGAAGTGGGTCCGCAGTTCGGTGACGGTCAGGAGCGGCATCGGCGGCTCGACTCTGCGGGGTTCAGCCGCGCCATGGCAAGTGCGCCAGCGCGTCGACCACGGCCTCGGCGGGCAGGAGGGAGAGCGGGGCGCCGCCGGTGGGCGGGCAGCCGGGCGGCTGGAGGATCCGGTAGGGAGAGGCGAACACGGGGCCCGTGCGGATGGGGTTTGTCGGCCCGAACAGGCCGATGACGGGCACGCCGAGCGCGTTGGCCAGGTGCATGCCCCCGGTGTCGTTGGACACGAGGAGCCTGCAATCGGCGAGGGCGGCCGCGAACTCGAAGAGGGTGGTCTTCCCCGCGAGGTTTTCCACCCGGGAGGGATCGAACCCGGCGCACACTTGAGCCGTGATCCGGGCGTCGGCCGGCGTCCCGAAAAGGACAAACCGCTCGCCGGGCAGGGCTTCGACGAGCCGCCTCCAGCAGGCGACGGGCCATCGCTTGGAGGGGTCGTTCTCCGAGCCGGCGATGATCCCGATCGGCCCGTCGCGGAGCGGCCCGGGCGAGGGAAGGGGCGCGCAGTCGATCTGCCCCGCCATCCCGAAATGCCTCAGGAAGTCGTCCCAGAGCTCCAGCTGGTGGTGGCGGGCCTCGTCGTAGCCCTCGGGCACGCGGTAGGCGTGGCTGAGCAGGGGGCGGCTCCTGCCGCGCCTCAGGACGCCGAAGCGCTGGGGGCAGCCCGCGATCCGGGCCTCCAGGTCGCCGCGGACGGAATTGGTGAGGAGGAGCCAGACGTCGGGGTACTGCGCGCGAAGGCCGGCGAAGCGCGCGAAGTATCCCGGCCCGCGCCCGGGCAGCGGCCGGACGCTGTCGGCCACGCCCCAGGACTCGAGCAGGGGCACGAATCCCGGCTTGGCCAGGAGCGTGATCTCCGCGTCCGGGCGGGAGGCGCGCACCGCGCGCAGGAGCGGCACCGCCATCGCGACGTCCCCTAGCCAGTTGGGGAGGCGGACCCACACCCGCGTGCGCCGGGGCATCCGCGCCAGGCCCCGCGCCTGAAGGTCGGCGGCGAGAAGATCGCGCCTGGCCTCGAGGCGCAGGCGGACCGCCGGCGCGTCCTGGTTGCGCCACCGGTCGTGGGCCCACAGCCACGAGGCGCACAGGTCGTCGTCGCGCAGGGCGTCCTCGAACCAGCGGTTGAGCGCCAGCGTGGCCCCGCGCATCGAGCCGTCGCTCGCGACCAGGTCCGATTCGAACGTGACCCGCCAGAAGGCGGTGCGGCGGGGGTAGAACGTGCGGAGCTCCGCGCCGTACTTCTCCGCGAGGAGTCCCGGGAGCTCCGTCGTGGAGCACACGCGGCCGAAAAGGAGGGTCAGCGCTCCCCGGTTGCCCGCGTTCTGGTCGAAGAGGACGCCGACACAGCCGCAGCCCCTTAAGATCGCCTGGGCCTGGGCGAAGCCCTCCTTGCGCGAGAGCAGCCGCATCCCGTGGCGCTCCCTCGTCCTCTTCACGAACGCGTCCGCCGCCGGGTTGTCGAGCGGCCTATAGATGATGCCAAACTCGGGGAGCGGGACCGGGCAGAGGGCCTTCAGCCAGGTCTGGCTCTCCCAGAGCGCCAGGTGGAGGGTGCCCAGGACGACCGGCCGCGGCCGCACGTCGAGGTCGCGCGCCAGGGCCTCGACCGACGGGCCGAGGGTGGCGATCCTGCGGATCCGGGCGTCGGAGAGGAAGGGGGCGGCGAGCGAGAGCATCGCGGTCTCGACGAGCCGCCGCGAGCTCTCGCGGGCGATCCCGCGGCGCCACTCCCGGGGCCTGTCGGGGAACGCGTGGTGCAGGTTGGAGCGCAGGACGCGCCGCCGCCTCGGCGCCGCCCAGAGGATGAGCTCGCCCCCGGCCGCCGCCAGCGCGCGCAGCACCGCCTCGGGCGCGAGCGCGAGGAGCCGGCCGATGGCGTGCAGGACTAGGGGAATCAAGCGTTTAGGGGCGGTTGGAGGGATTTGGCATTTGATTTCAGGCGTGAAAAGCCATGGAACCTTACGCTCGCGCGTCAATGACCGAAGTCCTCATCATCAAACCCTCCTCGCTGGGCGACATCGTCCATGCGCTGCAGGTGGCCACCTCGCTCAAGGCGCAGCGCGACGACCTGCGCATCTCGTGGATCGTGCGCGAGATCTTCGCGCCCATCGTGCGCGCCTGCGAGGCGGTGGACCACGTGTATGTGTTTGAGAGGGGCGGCGGGGCCAAGGGGTTCCTGAGGCTGATGCGGGAGGTGCGGGCGACGAAGTTCGACTACGTGCTCGACATGCAGGGCCTGCTCAGGACGGGGCTGATGACATCGAGAACCCGCGCCAAGCACAAGGTCGGCCGCAGCGACGCCCGGGAATGGTCGGGGATCTTTTACGACGAGAAGGTGCCGCTTCCCCCGGACGGCCGCCGCAGCCACGCCTTGGACATCCTGCTGCAGTTCTGCAGGGCGCTCGGGGAGAAGCCCGAGCTGCGCGGGGCCCTGCGGTTCCGCGAGGTGGACAGCCTCAACCTCAAGTTCGCCGAGGGCAGGGGCGGCGCCAGGCCGTTCGTGCTCTTTCCCGACAGCAGGAGGGCCGAAAAGAAGTGGGGAGGCTTCAAGCAGCTGACGGAGCTCATCCTGCGGGAGGACCGCTCGCGCAAGGTCGTCTGGGCGGGGAACAACCTCCTCCCGGACCGGGGCGCCTTCCCCGCGGCGCAGTTCCTCAACCTGACGGGCAACACCAGCCTCGTGTCACTTCCCGCCCTCGTGAAGCGCGCCGAGTGGGTCGTGAGCAACGACAGCGGCCCGATGCACCTGGCCGCGGCCCTCGGGGTGCGCGTCTTCGCGATCTTCGGGCCCACCGACCCCAGGCTGTTCGGGCCGTATCCCGTCGGCGGCCCCCACAACCACGTGATCCAGGCGCCCGTCGGCGACCTGAAGCTGCTCTCCGTGCGCGACGTCTATTCGCGGTTCCAGCGGATACGGGGCCGTTGACGCGCCCGGCTCTCGGCCCTAGACGGTCCCTCCCATGCTAGATCCCAAGCTTATCCGCGAATCTCCCGATCTGGTCCGCGCGGCGATCGCAAAGAAGCACCTCAAGGTGGACCTCGAGGCCGTGCTCGGCGCCGACGCGGACTGGCGCGCCCTGCTCCAGGAGGTCGAGCACCTGCGCTCGGTGCAGAAGGCGGCCAACGCCGCGATGGCGTCCCTGCCGAAAGGCTCGCCGGAATTCGTCGCGAAGGTGTCCGAGATGAAGGCCGTCTCGGTGCAGGCGAAGGAGAAGGACGCGGCGCTGAAGGCGGCCGAGGAGCGCTGCCGCGAGGCCATGCTGACCCTCCCGAACCTCCCCCACGCGAGCGTCCCCGAGGGCCGCACGCCGGAGGAGAACGTCGTCTTCTCGACGCGCGGCGACCCGGCCGCCGCCGGTCCCCACGCCGTGGCGCACTGGGACATCCCGGGCTTCGCGAGGCTCTTCGACTTCGAGCGCGGCGCCAAGGTGACCGGGGCCGGATTCCCGTTCTTCATCGGCGAGGGCGCGCGCCTCGTGCGGGCCCTGATCAACTTCTTCCTGGAGGAGGACGCGCGGGCGGGATACGTCGAGGTCTCGCCGCCGATCTTCGTCAACGCCGCGAGCGCCACGGCCACGGGCCAGCTGCCCGACAAGGAGGGCCAGATGTACGAGACGACGCCCGACCGCCTCTTCGCCGTCCCGACGGCCGAGGTGCCGCTCACGAATTTCTACAGGGACGAGATCCTGGATGAGGCCGCGCTTCCGGTGCGTCGCTGCGCGTACACGCCCTGCTTCAGGCGGGAGGCGGGGAGCTACG
>CAYNLL010000237.1:0-5470 GCA_964398015.1 uncultured Opitutaceae bacterium
CGGCAGCGGAACCGGAACTCCTGCTCCTCGTCCGGGATGGAGAACCAGTACTTGATGATCTGGATGCCGGAGCGGATCAGCATCTTCTCGAAATGGGGCACGGACCGGAAGAACTCCTCGTACTCGGTGTCGGTGCAGAATCCCATCACCCGCTCGACGCCCGCCCGGTTGTACCAGCTTCGGTCGAAGAGCATGATCTCCCCCGCGGCCGGCAGGTGCGCGATGTACCGCTGGAAATACCACTGGGTCTTCTCGCGATTGGACGGCGCCGGCAGCGCGGCCACGCGCGCGACGCGCGGATTCAGGCGCTGCGTGATGCGCTTGATCACGCCCCCCTTGCCGGCGGCGTCGCGGCCCTCGCACACGATCACGATCTTGTGGCCGGTCTCGACCACCCAGTCGTGCATCTTCACCAGCTCGCCCTGCAGCCGGAACAGCTCCTTGAAATACTTGTTCCTCGCCTCCCGGTCCGAGTCGTGGTTGAGCGGGCGCAGGGGGGCGTCAGGGGAGAGCTTCTCCCAGTCATCGCGCTCCATCTCGAGCTCCTCATCATAGTCATCGATGAGCTCACGATGGACGCGTTTGATGAGCAGGCTCTCTTCGGTCTTTTTGTCGTCGGGCATGGGAATGGGCGGATCTAACACTGGACAAAATACGTTAAACCCACAGTCGCAAGCGACCACCTGCTGCGGGCCTGATTTCCAGGGAGATTTAACCCTTTAGACACAATTGATCATATTGGGGAGAAACGAGTTGGAAATTTGTGGGACCCGTGTGCGTCGCGCGCCGGACCGTTGCGTGCCGTTCCGGAAGGTCGATTTGATGCAAGAATCTGGCATTCAATTTGTTATATCCCAGCCTGATTCGGGACCGCTGAACCTGGGACGGCCGTGTGCGGTGTCGCTGCCGGGAAGCGCCGGCCGTGCAAGCGCGCGAGAAACTGGACTTTGCGGACGCAATCCGCCGAAGATGGAGGCCCGGCGCGCCTCCGGTTTCCGCCTACCCCAGGGCCTCCGGCCCCCCCCGCACGCGGCGCCACGGCTTGAACTGAACACGCTCCCATGAAAACCCGCATCTATTGGTGGTCCGTGACCGCCGCCCTCGCCGGATTCCTGTTTGGGTTCGATACCGTCGTGATCTCCGGGGCGGAGCAGACGATCCAGTCGCTTTGGAGGCTGAGCGCCGCCGTGCACGGCGTGGCGATGGCGTCGGCGCTCTATGGGACCGTGGTGGGCTCGCTGATCGGGAGCTGGCCCACGGACCGGTTTGGCCGGAAGCCCACGCTGATGGCCATAGGCGTCCTTTACGTGGTCTCCGCGGTCGGGTGCGGCTTCTCGTGGAATGTCTTCTCCTTCATCGCCGCGAGGCTGATCGGCGGACTTGGCATCGGCATCTCCACGGTGGCTGCGCCGCTCTACATCTCGGAGATTGCGCCCCCGGCCTACAGGGGGCGGCTGGCAGGAATGTTCCAGTTCAACATCGTCTTCGGGATCATCGTCGCCTTTGTCTCGAACTACCTGCTCAAGGACGTGGGGGAGAACGCCTGGCGCTGGATGCTCGGGGTCGCCGCCTTTCCCTCGCTGGTCTATACCGCGATGTGCCTGGGCCTCCCCGAGAGCCCGCGCTGGCTCCTGAGCCGGAGGCGGGACCGCGAGGCGGGGATCCGGGTGCTGCAGCTGATCACCCCGGACGAACCCCGCGCCCGCGTGGAGGAGGAGGCCGACAGGATCATGGCGTTCTCCCACGAGAAGGCGGAGGCTGGCGACTTCTGGTCCCTCAGGCTGCGCAAGCCGATCCTCCTGGCGGTTCTCGTCGCGTTCTTCAACCAGCTCTCCGGCATCAACGCCGTGCTCTATTTCGCGCCTCGCATCTTCGAGATGACCGGGCTGGGGGCGAAGGCGGCCCTGCTCCAGTCGGTGGGCATCGGGATCACCAACCTCGTCTTCACCATTGTCGGCCTGTGGCTCATCGACCGCGTGGGCCGCCGGACGCTGCTCTACGTGGGCTCGTTCGGGTACATCCTCTCGCTTGGGCTCACCGCGTGGGCCTTCTTCACCGCGCATTTCTCGCTGGTGCCCCCGTGCATCTTTGCCTTCATCGCGGCGCACTCGATCGGGCAGGGGACGGTCATCTGGGTGCTGATCTCGGAGATCTTCCCGAACCGACATCGCGCCACGGGCCAGGCGCTCGGGAGCTTCACGCACTGGATCTTCGCCGCGCTCCTGACGACGTTCTTCCCCAGCATGGTCGCGGCCTTCGCGCCGGGATACGTCTTCCTGTTCTTCTGCGGGATGATGGTGCTCCAGCTCGTCTGGGTGAGGCTGATGGTGCCCGAGACCAAGGGTGTTGCGCTGGAGGTGATCGAGCACCAGCTGACCTGAAGGCGCCGGCGCAAGAGTGAGCGAGCATCGCCCCTGCAGCACGCCTGCTAATAACAGCCGTGCGCCCCGCTTAGGGCTTCCTCTCAGGCCGGATGGGGCGCACGATCAGGGATTCGTCTCTTCATGGCGCATCCGGTGATCATTCAAGGAGGAATGGGAGTTGCGGTCTCCGACTGGAGGCTGGCGCGCGCCGTGTCCCTCCACGGGGAGCTCGGGGTCGTTTCGGGCACGGCGCTGGCGATGATCCTGGCGAGGAGGCTCCAGGCCGGGGACGAGGGGGGACACATGCTCCGCGCCCTGTCCCACTTCCCCTTTCAGGACGCCGCCGAGCGCGTGCTCGCCGCATATCACAATCCGGGCGGAAAGGCGCCGGGCGCGCCGTTTGCGCTGACGCCCATGCCGACGCTGCAGCCCGGCGCGGCGCTGACGGAGCTCACCATCGCGGCGAACTTTGTCGAGGTGTTCCTCGCGAAGGAGGGGCATTCGGGCGTCGTGGGCATCAACCTGCTCGAGAAGATCCAGCTCCCCACGCTGGCATCGCTGTTCGGAGCGATGCTGGCGGGCGTGGACTTTGTCCTGATGGGCGCCGGCATCCCCCGCTCGATTCCGGGCGTGCTCGACAGGCTTGCGGCGGGGGAGCCCGCCGAGCTGAGGATTGATGTCGCCGGGGCCGCGCCGGGCGACGCGTTCATCTCGAGGCTCGATCCCCAGGCCTTCGGGGCGCCGGTGCCCGCTCTGCGCCGCCCCAGCTTCCTCGCGATTGTCGCGTCGGCGACCCTGGCCATGACGATGGCAAAGAAGGCAAACGGGCGTGTCGACGGCTTCGTCGTGGAGGGGGAGCTGGCCGGAGGGCACAATGCGCCGCCGCGGGGTCCATTGCAGCTCGACGGAAGCGGGCAGCCCGTGTACGGGCTGCGCGACGTTCCCGACCTCGTGAAGATCCGGGAGCTCGGCCTTCCTTTCTGGTTGGCGGGATCCTTCGGGCGGCCAGAAAGGCTGGCGGACGCCCTGCGCTTGGGTGCCTCAGGCATCCAGGTGGGCACGGCCTTTGCGTTCTGCGCCGAGTCGGGAATCGCGGCCGGTCTGAAGCGGGAGGTGGTCCGTGCGAGCCGGGCGGGCGCCGCCGCGGTGTTCACCGACCCGGTTGCCTCGCCGACAGGATTTCCCTTCAAGGTCGTCGCGATGCCCGGCACGATGTCAGAGGCAGGGGCGTACGAGGAAAGGAGCCGGATCTGCGACCTGGGCTACCTTCGGCAGCCCTATCGAAAGAGCGACGGCGCCGTGGGCTATCGGTGCCCGGGAGAACCCGTCGACGACTACGTGCGCAAGGGGGGCCAGGCGGCGGATGCCGTGGGGAGGAAATGCCTGTGCAATGGTCTCGCCGCCACGGTCGGCCTGGGGCAGTCCCGGCCCGACGGGGACGAGCTGCCGATCGTGACCGCGGGGGACGAGCTGGCGGATATTGCGCGGCTTGCGACCGCCGGTGGGGAGGGCTACACCGCGGGCGACGTCGTGAGGTACTTGCGCGGCAGGGTTGCGTTGCCGGGGCTTGGTGGCGCACAGGGCGCGCTCCCTTCCTGACGGCCAGCGCCCGGCGAAGGAGGCCCCGCGTCAGAGCCCGATTCGGCCGAAGAACTGCCGCAGCGCCTCCCACGCCCCGGGCGAGAGCGCCCTGAGCATTCCCCCGTGGTAGTCGAAGCTCACGAGGATCCCGGCGGCCGCCGTGGCGACGCAGATCGAGGCAAGGGCCGGCGCGACCCACCGGTTCCACGACGCGCGCCGGGCCCACTGCTCGAGGCCCAGCCACCCGAACAGCGAGAGCAGCCCGAGCGACGGCGCAAAGTCGGCCATGTACCTCTCGGTCGCGACAAAGTACGCCAAGATGACCAGGCACATCGCCAGGAAAAATCCCGTCACCGAGCCGACGACCGCGCGAAGGCGCCAGTCCGGGGCCGCCTCGCGCCAGGTGAGCGGCAGCGCGAGGGCGATCCATATGAACGGGAAGGTCACCGCGAGCCCGCAGATCGCCTCGCTCCAGCCTCCGAGGTAGCCGGGCGGTCCTCCCGCGACCGGGGCGGTCGACACGAACGGGAACCTCCGCGACCAGTCTCCCGGGTGATAGAAGTAGAGGTAGAGGTTGTGCGGGACATAGGAGGCGCTGAAGTGGTGCATCCTCGACTCGTAGACGCCGGACAGCTGGTAGTCCTGGCCGAACTCCAGGGGATTCCCGAAGCGGGCGAAGTTGTGGGCGAGGATGGCCGCGAGGCAGGTGCCGAAGCCGAGCGCGGCGGCCAGCCCGCACCGCAGGGCGAGGCCCCGCTTCCCGGGCTGGCGCGCCATGCACCAGAGGGGCGGAAGGAAGATGACGGCGCCGAAGATGCACGTCGGCCGCGCCGCGACGGCGAGGCCAAGGAACAGGCCGGCGGCGCCCAGCGCCGGCACCGGGCGCTTCGAGTGGAGGCCCGCGTAGATGCAGGCGATGGCCAGCATGGAGCACGCATATCCCATCGATATCGGGAGTTCCCAGACCAACGGCCTCCGCTCAAGGGCCAGGACATGGGTCCCGAGCCCTAGCATCAGCACGCCGAGCGGGCCGACCCACGCCGCGCTCGAACGGAAATAACGCCGCCTGAGCGCGAGCCACAGCGCGCACGACGCCAGAAAGCCCGTGACGCAGTACACATAGATCGCCGTGGTCGTGCCCATCTCCCGCCCTGTGGCGAGGTCGTAGGGCAGCATCAGCAGCGCGGCGGGCGCGGCCCCGAAGTAGAGATAATAGTGCCCCTTGTAGTACGAGGCGTCCGCGAGGCGCGCCTTCCCGTTCTGGGCCGGGTCGTACGGGTCGGAGAGGGCGTTCATCTCGGCACTCGGCTCCTTGCTCATGTGGAGGTGGCCCTGCCGCCAGCCCTGGACGAGGAAGTTGTAGTAATCCTCGTCGCCCGGCCTGTTGAAGCCGCCGCTGGTGAGGACGGTCCAGTGGAAGAACCAGATGACGCCCGCGGCGGCGACCGCCGCGAGCGCGAGCTCCGGCGCCCCCTTGGCCCACAATCCGCGTCGTGCGACCGTCTCCTGAGTCATGGGTGTGCTCG
>CAYNLL010000238.1:0-5446 GCA_964398015.1 uncultured Opitutaceae bacterium
CGGGAGCGTGTAGTACGGATGGACGCCCGCGCAGGCGGTATAGAGCGAGAGCTTGCCGACGGGGATGCCCATGCCAAGGGCGCCGAGGTCCCCGAGGCCGAGGATGCGCTCGCCGTCGGTGACGACGATCAGCCGCACGCCGTCGTGGGGCCAGAGGCGCAGCATCTCCGCGATGCGCCCGCGCTCCCGGAGGCTGATGAACAGTCCCCGGGGGCGCCGGTAGATCGACCCGTACTGGAGGCAGGCCTCACCGACTGTCGGCGTGTAGATGAGCGGCACCATCTCCTCGATGTTGTCGATCACGAGGCGGTAGAAGAGCACCTCGTTGCGGTTCTGGAGATTCGTCAGGTAGATGTACTTCTCGATGTTGTCCTGCTTTCGCCTCAGGGCGGCGAGCGTGCGCGCCACCTGCTCCTCCATCGTGAATATCCTCGGCGGAAGGAGCGGCCTCAGGCCCAGCGCGTCGCGCTCTCGCTCCGAGAACGCTGTTCCCTTGTTGAGGAGGGGGTCGGCGAGCACAGCCGCGCCGCGGGGCTGGGGTGTCTCGCCCCATGCGGAGAGACCGGCAAAACGTTGAAAGGCCATGGCGTGAGTGTAGCTGAGGATGGGCGCACGCTCTGGGCACTCCTTGGCAATCCCTGCGCCGATCTTGGCCTTGGCCCGGTCGCAGCCACCCCCGGTTCTAGGCTCGATCGGCGGCCCCGTTCGATGACACATTTGGTGCCGTGCCCTGTCCCACCCTGCGTCCCACCGATTGAAACTCCTCAGGTTCCTACTGAAATGCCTCGTCGTGGCGGCCGCGCTCTCCGCCCTGGTCGTGCTCGCGGCGATCGCGCCCACGCTGCAGACATGGGCCGCCCAGGCGCTGCTCGCCGGACAGTCAGGGGTGCACGGGTCGCTGGGCTCGCTCTCGGCGGGCTTCGGGCGTGTCGATATTGAGGGCCTTCGCCTCGAGGAGAACGGCGCCGTCCTGACCGTCCCCGCGCTCCAGGCGAGCCTGCCGGTCACCTCATCGCTCCTGGGGCGCAGGGCGTTCATGCGGGGCCTCGTCGCCAAGGGATGGACACTCGACCTGAGCCACGCCCCCGTCGCGTCGGGCGTGCAGGGCGCCGTCGGAGCGGAGCAGGCGCGCGCGGCGGCCTCGGCCGTGGCTGGGATCCTCAGCGGCTGGAGCCTGCCCTGCGACGTCTCCCTCGACGGGGCCGAGCTCGAGGGCGACGTGATTCTCGCTCCGCGGCAGGGCGGCACCCCGGTGCGCCTCCACGTGGCGCTAACCGGAGGGGGTCTGGGAGCCGGGAGGGAGGGGGCCTTCGAGTTCGATGCCGCTGCCGCCGACCTTCCGGGGCCCGTGGACGAAGTCCAAGCCCACGGCCGCCTGGTGGCGTCCATGGATACCCCGAGGAGCGTCGGCCGTCTGGGCCTGACGGCGGAGGTGACCTGCAAGGGCGCCTCCCTCAGCGGCGGATTTCCGTTGTCCCTGGCCGGCACGGCCGCCCGCGCCGCCGGCGGGGAAACCTACACGCTCGACCTTGGCCGGGGAGGCCGCCACGTCGTGCAGCTGGCGCTAGACCTTGCGGACTCGGGCAGGAGGCTGACCGGCACGTGGAGGGTCGACCTGCGCGACGGCGACCTCGGTCCGTTCCTTTCGTCGCGCACCCTCCCCTCGCTCGCCGCCACAGGGGACGGGCGCATCGACTCCGATTCTGAGCTCTCGCAGGTGCGGCTGCGGGGGCATGTGGACGCAGTCGGCAGCCACCTGGGGGCTCTCGCGCCGCCGCTCGAGCGCCTTGGGACCGTGGCGCTGGGCGCCGACCTCGAATCCGAGTGCACCGGGCGCACGCTGCGAGTCGGGCGCATGAAGCTCTCGTTTGCGTCGACCCGGCCGATCCTTCTCTTGGAGGCGCTCCAGCCGTTCACCCTCGACCTGAGCTCCGGCGGACTCGCTGTCAGCGATGCCGGCAAGGACGTCCTCGTCGGCTCTGTCAGGGGTTTTCCCCTGGCGCTTCTCTCGACTCCCGGCGACAGGATCGGCTTCGCGTCGGGCGAGGCCACCGGGGACTTCACCGTGCGCACCTCGCCGGGGGGCTTTGCCGTGCGCATGGCCTCGCCGCTCGTCGCGTCGGGCGTGTCCCTACAAAGCCCGTCGGCGCTGCTGGGCGAGCACCTGGACCTCTCCGCAGCCCTGGCGGCGGACTGCTCGTCGGGCGCTTGGCAGGTGCGGCTCTCGCCTTTGGCTATCGCGAGCGCGGGACGCTCCCTTGCGACACTCGAGCTGAAGGCGTCGCAGGGGCCGGACTCGGGGTCGCAGGTCGCCGTCGCGGGGACCTTCAAGGCCGACCTGGCGGCGCTGGCCCTGCAGCCGGTCAACAAGGCCATTGGCTGGATAGCGGGTCGCTCGGCATCAGGCGAGTTCACGGGAAGCGTCGGGGGCGGGGCCGTTGTCGATTGCAAGCTGGCCGTGGCCGGAAACGACTCCCGCCACGCGGTAACAGCAGACGTGCACGCGGAGATCGACCCGGACGGCTACGTCGAATTCCTCGTCCCGGTCAGGGTGGAGTTCGGCCCGAGTGTCTCCGAGGTGACCGCCAAGGGAAGCCTCACGCTCGGCGCCTCAGGCAACCGCCTCGACGGGAGGCTCACGGGCCGGGACGTGACCCTTGAGCACCTTCGCCTGCTGCTGGGGCCGGTCGCCGCAGCGGGGGGCGCCCCTTTCCCCGACGGAGGGGCCCCGGCGCCGGCTGCGGGTGAACGGGATCGCCTTCCCTTCTGGGGAAGCTGGTCTGGGCGCGTCTACGTCTTCTTCAACCTGCTGAGGACGCCCGGCGGAGACGTTGAGGACCTGGGAGCCACGCTCACGCTCATGCCCGGGTCCGTGCGCGTGGATGACGGGCGCTTCTCGCTCCCGAATCGGTTCCACGCGACCGCGCAGGGATCCGTGGCGTTCGACCCGACGGCCGCGAGCCCCTACTCCCTCAATGCCGTCGCGAAGGCGAGCGACATCGAGGCGGGGTCCTTCTTTGCCAAGCCCCAGCCCGGGGAGGACCTCCCTCTGGAGGGCAAGTTCGCCCTGTCGGGCACCTTCGCATCGACCGGCATGAACCTGCCCGATCTCCTCGGCCGGTCCCGGGCCGAGTTCCAACTCTCGAGCCCCGGCGGAATCTTCCGTTTCCTCAAGACAAACGTCGCCGACTCGATCCCGCAGGCCTCCACCCCGGTCCCCGATGCGCTCGGCGGCGTGGGCTCGGTCGTCGGAGCGATCCTCGGCGTGAAGGGCAACGTGCTGGAGTCGGTCAAGAATCCCGTCAGCAAGGCGGCTGACGCCGCCATCGACATCACCTACAACGCCTCCGAGATCGGCTACGACAAGATGACCGTCGCTGCCGTCCTGGCCCCCGACGGCTCCGTTGTGCTCGAGGACATCGAGCTGACGGCGCCAGAGGAGCACTTGCACGGATCCGGCCGAATAAGCGGCGTCAAGGGGCAGCCCTTCACCAAGGAGCCCCTCAGCGTCGACCTCGAGTTCGGCGCAAAGGACCACATCGCGGAGCTCCTCTCGAAGGCGGGCCTGCTCTCCGCGAAGAAGGACGCCGTGGGCTACAGCCTGCTCAACCAGACCCTGCACTTCGGCGGCACGCTGCAGCAGGTGGACGTGGGCCAATGGCACGACCTCCTCGCGAAGGCCGCCGCGGGAGACGGTGGCGCACCCAAGAAGGGAGGCTAGGCATGGCGCGGCCAATGCCCCAACGCGCCGAGCGGGACGCGCCGCCATGAGCAGCGGGGGTCCATTTGCGGCTGCGCTTGCGGAGCATAGGCTCGGGCATTGGGACGAGGCCCGGAGGCGCTACCTTGAAATCATCGCCAGGGGCGGCGAGCGCGCCGAAGTGCATTACAACCTCGGCCTCGCGTGCCGCGCCAGCGGCCGGCTCGGGGAGGCGCTCGAGGCGTACGCCCGCGCCCTGGCGCTCAGGCCAGAATTCCCGCAGGCCGAGAACAACATGGGTTCCGTCTTGCACCTCCTATGGCGGCTGGATGAGGCGGCCGGCGCCTTCCGGCGGGCCGTTGCCCTGGAGCCGAGTTACGCCGAGGCCTGGAACAACCTGGGCACCACCCTGAAGGGCCTGGCGCGGATGGAGGAGGCCGTCCCCTGCTTCCGCCGGTCGATTGAGCTGCAGCCCGACAATCCCTCGCTCCACAGCAACTTTCTCTACGCCCTCCACTTCCACCCAGGCTGCGACGCGGCCGCCCTCGCGAGGGAGCACGCCCTCTGGGCGGAAAGGCACGCCGCGCCCCTAGGAAGGAACGCGGCGCCGCACGCCAACGAGCGGACGGCAGGACGGCGCCTCCGCGTCGGCTACGTCTCCTCGGCGTTTCGCGAGCACTGCCAGTCGTTCTTCACCTTGCCGCTCCTCTCGGGCCACGACCGCTCCCGTTTCGAGGTCTTCTGCTACTCGGACGTCGGGAGCCCGGATGCGCTGACGGGTCGGCTGCGGGCGGGCGCGGACGCATGGCGGAACATCGCGGGCATGAGCGACGAGCAGGCGGCCGGGGCCATCCGCGGCGACCGCATCGACATTCTGGTGGACCTGATGCTGCACATGCCGAACAACAGGCTGCTTGCATTCGCGCGGAGGCCGGCTCCCGTCCAGGCGACGTGGCTCGGTTATCCGGGGACAACGGGAATGTCGGCTGTCGACTATCGCCTCTCCGACCCGTTCCTCGACCCTGAGTGGAGGACCGAGGACGCCTACAGCGAGCGCACGTTGCGGCTGCCGGAAACGTTCTGGTGCTACGACCCGCTCTCGGCGCGCCCCGCAGCCTGGGAACTGCCGGCGCGCCGAGCGGGCCACGTCACGTTCGGCTGCCTCAACAACTTCAGCAAGGTGAACGACGCGGTGCTCGGCCTCTGGGCGCGCGTCCTGGCGGCCGTTCCCGGCTCGCGGCTTGTGCTGCTGGCCCCGCGGGGCGAGGCTCGCCGGCGGGCCCTCGGGGCGCTCGGCGTCGACGAGGCAAGGGTCGAATTTGCGGATTTCCTGCCGCGCCCCGCCTACCTCGAGTCCTTCCGCCGGATCGACGTCTGCCTCGACACGTTTCCCTATAACGGCCACACGACGAGCCTGGATGCGTTCTGGCTCGGCGTGCCGGTTGTGACCCTTTGCGGACAGTCTGCCGTCTCCCGGGCCGGATTGAGCCAGGCCACGAATCTCGGGGTCCCCGAGCTCGTGGCCCGTAGCCCCGAGGAGTTCGTGAGGATCGCCACCGGTCTTGCCGGCGCCCCGCAGAGGCTTGAGGCGCTGCGCGCGGGACTACGCGGGCGGTTCACGGGGTCGCCGCTGGCGGACGGCGCCCGCTTCGCCCGGGGCGTCGAGGCCTCCTACCGGCAGATGTGGGAGCGATGGTGCGCGTGAGGCGCCGCGGCGGCGGGCCCGGGCGATAAAAGGAATATTTC
>CAYNLL010000239.1:0-5438 GCA_964398015.1 uncultured Opitutaceae bacterium
GAACCGTAATGCTTCCCAGAAATCCTTTTTCCTCGGCGATGACCGAGAAGATGAAATCGTTGTGCGCCACGGCCCTGGGCAGGTAGCCGAGGCGGGCCTGCGTGCCCTCCGTCCAGCCCTTGCCCGTCAGCCCGCCGCTGCCGACAGAGATCAGCGACTGGCGCTGGTTCCAGCCGATCCCCATCGGATCGATCTTGTCCGGGTCGACAAACGAGAGGATGCGGTTGCGCTGATAGTCGTGCAGGGGCACCCAGCTGTGCTTTTCGTAAAGCCCCTTGTCCTGCTGCACCGAGTATCCGTTGGCCTCCATGAAATCCAGGTACCTCCAGGTGTCCAACGCCACGATTCCTGTCAGGATCAGGAATGCCGCCAGGGCCCCGGCAAAGAAACGGCCGGAGAGCCGCGACACGAAGAGCATAGAGAACACCATCGGGGGGAGCACAATCGCGGACTTCAGGTCCGGTTGCTTCAGAATCAAGAGTATGGGGATACCCACAGCAAGGGCCAATTTCCCCAGCACCCCGAGGGACTGGCGGACGGTGCCTATCTCACTGCGCAGCAACAGACTTGCCGTGATGAGGAGCACGGCAACCTTTGCCGTCTCGGAGGGCTCGAACGAGGCGGGGCCCAGATGGATCCAGCGCCTTGATCCGTAGAACTCCATGCCTATGCCCGGGATGAGCACCAGGACCAGCGG
Organism: uncultured Opitutaceae bacterium; assembly: GCA_964398015.1. Taxonomy (GTDB): domain Bacteria; phylum Verrucomicrobiota; class Verrucomicrobiia; order Opitutales; family Opitutaceae; genus Palsa-1447. Next base: position 698 of record CAYNLL010000239.1, read on the forward strand.
CACAAGGCAGACGGCGTAGATCCAGTGCGCCACCCCGAGCCAGAACTGGTAGTCGATCAGCGAGACGGCGACATACACGGCGCTGCCCATCAAAAGCCAGAGCAGCTGCACCATCCATCCTCGGCCCTGCACGGGAAGCTGTGCCGAATAGATGAAGGCGATCCCGAATGCCCCCAGCCCGGCCATGGCGAGCGGCGTCCAAAGGTCCCACGTCTCGCGCGTGGTTGTCTTGAACAGGCTGGCGTTGTCGAAGGGCAGGCGGAGATTCACCGGATTGCGGATTCAGTATCGGAAGCGCCCGCCTTTGCAATCGGGCTTTCGGCGGCAGGATCGCCGAGCGCCCCGGGCGGCCTGCCTGCCTGCAGGGCCATCGCGTTCGCGAGTCCGGCCACGGTCCAGAATGCGACCGCTCCCATCGGGCCCTCGAGCACCACCCCGACGCAGGCGCTGATCCATATGACGCAGACCACGCTGGCCAGGCCCATCCCATCGGGGTTTCCGGCCCGCAAGAGGCGCCAGACCATCCTCGCCAGCCCCGCCGAGACGGCGATCCACGCGAGAAAGCCCGCGATGCCCATGCGGCCGAAGACCGTGACGACGATGCTGTGGGGGCTCCTCGCGGAGAAGTTCTCGTCCGAGAGCAGGTCGTAGTCGGCCAGGAACCGCGACGCCAGGTCGCTCCCAAAGCCCAGGCCAAGGACGGGGTTGGTCGAGAGGGTCTCGTCGACGACATCTCCCCACCAGATGATGCGGAACCGGTTGTTGTCGCCGGGATCACCACTCTCGGCGTTGACGTAGGTGCCCTTGCCCGAGGGATCGAAGATGGAGAGGGCGTGCTCGTACGCGGAGTACGGCGCCGACGTGCGGATGTCCTTCCCAAGAAAGCTGATGACCGCGAGCGCCAGCAACGAGGCGGCGGACACCATCGCAAACTGCGCGGCGGCGATCCGCCACCGGCCGAAGAGCAACCATAGGACCGTCGTCACCGCCGCGGCCGCCATGGCGGCACGCGGCGAAGCCATGAGCGCGATCAGCAGGAGGCTGGCGCCTGCCGGCACGAACCAGGCCCAGTGCCCGGACCTTCCCGCACGCGTCCAGAGCCAGAAGAAGCCGGCCGCAAGGGACGTCGCGATCAGGTCGCTCTTGTGGTAGATGATGGGGACCCCCCTCCAGGTGAAGTTGTTGTAGAGGAAATCGGGCGCGGCCTCGATGCTCACGACGGCGGGCAGAAGGGCGACGAAGGCGACGGTGAGCGCCCGCCGCAGCACGGTGACGGAGGCCGGGTTGGCGCCAAAGGCCTGGCTGATGAAGAAGAAGGAGGCGTAGTAGATCGTGGCGTAGTCGCGAAGCGCGATGATCCCGTACCGGGCCAGGTCGAAGGGCAGGCGCGCCGTCCCCACGAGCATCCAGAGGAGGAGGGCGTAGTTGAGGAAATCCTTTCGCACGCCGACGACGCGCTTGGTGGCCATGCGGACCACCAGGGCCGGGACGGCGACGGCGAGGACGAGCTCCGCGGGCAGGATCGGGACCTGGTTGGAGGGCTGCAGCTGCGCGAAGCCCCTGTTGCCGACGACGTAGCCCACGACGGCCGCCGCGAGGAGCCACGCGTCGGGCGGGGCGGCGCTTGTCCACTCGACGATGATCCAGCAGCAGACCAGCGCCGTGAGCGTCGCCCACGCGTAGTTCTCGTCGGCGATGTCGGCGCCGATGAAAATCCCCAGGGCGGCGCCCGCGACCAGGAACAGGGTTAGCCGGAGTCGCGGGTTCATGTCGCGCGCGGGGCCGCCTGGCCGAGCCGCTGCCGGCATGCGGCCTCGACGCTCTCGGCCGTCCAGTACCTGAGGCAGGCCATGGGGCTCGCGAGATTGGCGCATCCCGCCAGGGCGACGGTTGTCTTCTCGCAGGGGGCGCAGGGGAGGCTGGGGTGCCTCAGCACCGTCCATTGCTCCCTCCTCCAGAAGGGGTCCCATCCGGTTGAGGTGGGCCCCGTGACGGCGACCCCCGGGCGGCCCAGGGCGTTGGCGAGGTGCATGGGCCCCGAGTTGTTTCCCAGGAAGAGGTCCGCGCTCGCGAGCCAGGTGGCCAGCTCGGCGAGCGTTCCGACGCGGGCCGCAAACGTCCCCTCGGGCGCGGGTCCAGTGGTCCCGCCGTGCTCGATCCATACCACTTCGAAGTCGCGGGCGAGCGACGCCGCCACCCGCGCAAACAGGCCCGTCGACCATTGGTTGAGGGGGCCGCCGGCGCCGGAATGGACGACCACGCGCGCCCGTGGGCCCGGCTCCCCGGGGCGCCCTGAAAGGAGGTGACCGAGCTCGGGCTGAAGCGGGTTGTCCGGCCAGGCTCTGTCGCCGCCGGCGAGCCGCGCGAGTGCCCCGGCCATGTTCCAGTTCCACCTCACGGGGCGAAGGTCTTGCGGGAGGGGAACGACCTCGGTGAGCGAGCCCGGCACCCGGATGCGCTCGAGGTTGCCCCCGACGCGTATCCTGGCGCCGCTCAGCTTGGCTGCGAGGTGGGCGACATTGGACTGGTCGAACGCGACGAGGCAGGCGTCGGGCCTGATGCGCCTTATCCTCCAGAGCCAGAAGGCAAGGCTCCAGGGCCTCCTGTAGGCCTTGTTGAAGCGCGGCTTGGGGATCACGAGCCTGTCCTGGGGCCCGAGCGGCCCGTCATAGAGCGCCGACTCGTTCGGCGTCGTCACCAGGGTGATGCTCCATTCTGGAAACCTCCGCCTCAGCGCCTGCACCGCCGGGACAAAGACGACGTTGTCGCCCAGCGAGTTCAGCTTGAAGAGGACGACCTTCATGGGCTCGGCTTCACGCGTTCAGGGCGACGGCGCGCCGCTGGCGGCCTGGATGAACTCTTTCCATTTGCTCGGCTTGAGCGGCGCCACTAGGCCCCGCGCTTGGAGCATGAGGCAGGGCCGAAGCGGAGCCAGCACAAGCGGCACAACCCAGGCGTTGAACACCTGGGTGAGAAAGAAGGCCGTTGCGGCTCCCGAGATCCCGTACCTTGGGACCAGCCAATAGTTGCTGAGCACCTGGACGCCGAGCGCCAAACCGGCGGCGACCGCCTGGGAGCCGGGCGCGCCGCGCAGCGCAAGGTAGTTCGCGCGGACCAGGCCCGAGAAATAGAAGAGCGCCGCCCACCCCTGGATGGCAAGGACGGGCCACGCCGCGCGATAGGCCTCGCCGAGCAGCGCGGGAATGATCCAGGGGCCGGTCACCGTGGCGCCGATCGCGGTGACCCACGCGATCAGAGAGATCAGGCCGAAGACGGTCTCCAGCCGGGCGTGCATGGCGGGATCGTCGTCGGCCGTCACGAGCGCAGGGAAAAGCGATGCCGCGGTGGCCGTGGCGACCAGCAGGGGCAGCTCCATCAGCCTTAGGGCCCCGTAGTAGAGGCCGGCGGCCGCGTCGCCCAGGGCCCCGGCCACTGCGATCTGGTCCATGCGGACCGCGAGCGCCGCAAGGAAGCCGGCCAGGGCGAAGCCCCAGCCCTCGCGGAGCAGCGCGACCGCGGTCGCACCCTCGAAGCGCCACGGGGGGGTGCGGTCCCTGGCGGCGCGGCTGCAGAGCGCCAGCCCCGCCGCGAACACCGTGGCCTCGACCGCGTAGACCCACGCGAAGGCCACGAGTCCCGCCCCCGCGGCCACGAGGATGAGCTTCACGCAGGCTCCCGCAACGATGACGCTCCCCCGGATCACCACCACGGCGCGCGACTGGACGCGGCTGCGGAACCAGCAGTCCGCCACCTCGCCCGCCTGGGCTACCAGGATGAGGCTCATGGGGCCCAGCGCGGGCTGGGCCGCCCCGATCACCCCCGAGAGGCGTGCGGCTCCCAGGAGGGCGGCAGCGAAGACGGCCCCGGCGACGAGCCTGAGGACAAACGAGGTCCCGAGCAGGACGCCCGTCCTCGCGGGAAACCTCACGAGATCGCGGACAAGGATCGAGTCGATCCCCAGCTGCGCCAGCGGCGTCGCCAGCGCCACGACGGCGAGGGCGAAATTGAGGACGCCGAAGCCCGCGGGCGCCAGGTGGCGGGCGACGGCGGCAAGGGCCACGACGGTGACCGCGCCCCTCACCACGCGCTCGCCCACGATCCAGGCCACGAAATGCGCGGGGCGGCCGGTGGGCTGGGAGTTCATTGCTCGAGCCAGCGTGTCACCCGGCGGGCCACGGACTCAACGTCGATCGCCAGCAGGCAGCGGGGCTCCGCAAAGCGGCAGTAGTCGCTGCAGGGCTTGTAGGGGCAGGCGGCGCCCTCGATCCACTCTGCGCGCGGATGGCGCGGCGCGAAGAGCTCCGGCAGCTGCGGCCCGAAGAGGGTGAAGGTCGGGACCCCGAGCAGCGCGGCGAGGTGGCCCGGCCCGGAGTCGTTGCCGATGAAGCGGTCCGCGGAGTCGAGCTTGTCGAGGAGAGCGGCGATCCCCACGAACGAATCGTCGAGGATCTCGGGCTGCCAGCCCGCCCCTGCGAGCGCCGAGGCCAGCTCCTCGAAGCGCGCGCGCGGCCAAAGCCTCGTGGGCTGTCCCGCGCCCGCGTGCAGGAGGATCCGCCTGCCGTTGCGGGGGGGGGCCGGGCGGGCTCCATCCCGATCCCGAGGGCCGCGGCCAGCGCGGCCCAATGCTCGGCGCGATGGGGGTTTGAGGGGCGCCGCAGCGGCCGGCTCAGGAGGATGCCGGAGCCGGCGCGGGCGAACCCATACGTCATGCCCGCGCCCGCCAACCCCAGCAGGAGGTGGT
>CAYNLL010000240.1:0-5431 GCA_964398015.1 uncultured Opitutaceae bacterium
CGGCGGGACGATCACCGGAGAGCACGGGGTCGGCCTGGCCAAGAAGGGCTTCCTCAGGGCGCAGATGGGCGACGCGAGCCTCGGCCTTCTGCGGAAGCTCAAGCGGACGCTCGACCCCGAGAACCTCCTCAACCCGGGGAAGGTATTCGACCCTTGAGCGCGGAGCCGAACCTCCTCAAGTCGCTGGACTATTCCGTCCTGCAGCAGTGCATGCACTGCGGGCTCTGCCTTCCCACGTGCCCGACCTACCTGGAGACCCGCGTCGAGCGCAACTCCCCCCGGGGAAGGATCTCCCTCATGCGCGCGGTCGCGGACAACGACCTGGAGGTATCGCGCGCCTTCGCCGACGAGATGGCCTTCTGCCTCGGGTGCCTCGCGTGCGCCTCCGCCTGCCCCGCCGGGGTCGACTACGGCACCCTCTTCGAGTCGGCGCGCGCGGAGGCGGAGCGGAGCGGCGTGTCGCGCAGCCTCGGGCGCTCCGTCCTGCGCCATTTCACGCTGCGGTTCCTGCTCGTCCGCCCGCTTGCCCTGCGCGCTGCGGCGCGGCTGCTGAGGTTCTACGAGGCCAGCGGCCTGCGCGCCCTGGTGCGAAGGTCGGGGTTCTTCTCCCTGCTTCCCCGGCGCGTGGGCGAGATCGAACGGCAGGCGCTTAGGATCAGCCCGAAGTTCTCCGACCAGATCATCGCCTCCGTCGAGCGGCCGACGGGGGGGACCCGCCACCGGGTCGCCGTGCTCACCGGCTGCATCCAGGACATCGCGTTCTCGGACGTGAACAGGGCCACGGTAGACGTGCTCGTGGAGAACGGGTGCGAGGTCACGACCCCCAGGGCTCAGGCCTGCTGCGGCTCGCTCCATGCCCACAACGGGGACCTGGAGACCGCCCGGATGCTCGCGCGGCGCCAGATCGACCTGCTCGACGCCGCCGCCTACGACGCGATCATCTCGAATTCGGCCGGCTGCGGCGCCCACCTGAAGCGCTACGGGCACCTGCTCTCAGACGATCCGGCCTACGCCCCGCGCGCGGCGGCGTGGTCCGCAAAGACGAGGGACATCTCGGAATGGCTCGTGGAGATCGGCTTCAGGCAGCCGGAGGCGCCCCCCGCGGGCCCCGAGGCAAAGGTGGTCACCTACCACGAGGCCTGCCATCTCTGCCATGGCCAGGGCATCACCTCCCAGCCGCGCGCGCTGCTGCGGGCCATCCCGGGGGTGGAGCTGAGGGAATGCGCCGAGTCGACGATGTGCTGCGGAAGCGCGGGCGTGTATTCGCTCACCCAGCCCGCGACCTCCGCCTGGCTCAGGGAGAGGAAGGTGGGGCACCTCCGCTCCACCGGGGCCGCTGTGGTGGCGACGGCGAACCCAGGCTGCCAGCTTCAGATCCAGCAGGGGTACTCGCTTGCCGGGGGCGGTTCCGGGAAGGCGCCCCGCGTGGTCCATCCTGTCGTCCTGCTCGCCGAGGCCTACATGAAGGAGCCTTTTCGGCCCGGGATCCCCTGAGGATGCGTAATGAAAGGGGCGCCAGTGGGAGGGGCGCGGCGCCTTGCCTCCAAAAGCCTTGATTCGCCGGGTCCGCTAAGGCACAAGACTCCTCCCCATCTTGGACGCTTAGCTCAGTTGGTTAGAGCACGTGCTTCACACGCACGGGGTCACTGGTTCGAGTCCAGTAGCGTCCACCATCTCGTTTAAATTCCTACCGCACGTTGCGATACGACGAGCATACGGACCTGGAAATGGCGGAAGGTAACAACAAAGTAACAACAGCGGGCTATCGCCAATATGGTTTGAGAGATGTAATTCGGCTGGTGACGGCGTCAGGGACCGTCGATGCGCGATCGCTCCGGTTTGATGTAGCCGCACCAAAATAGTGTTCTCAGTCGGGACGGTGTGAAGATCCTTGCCGATTTCTGTTAGCCGTTGTTCAAGGATTTCAGCCAATTCTCCTGTGACTTACGCAATCGCATGGTGTCGTAGTGGCCAATCCCTGAATGAAATCAGTCCTCAGCACTTTTGCACTCAGTACGTTTCTAGCGTTATCAGTTAGTGCAGCGTCTCTTCACTCGCCCTCATCGCCCTCCCTAATTCCCCCGTGGCCTGCCGTCATTGCGTATGCCTCAGCGCATCGAATCTCCCTCGACGGCATTGACGGGGCAGATTCTTCGGGAAACGGGCGCACGGGTGACTCGATTACGGTCTTGGCGACATTTCAATCGGGCCTCACACGCGAGCAGTGGCTCACCGAACTGCATATTGCCACCCCGACATCGAAGGAGAGTGCGGATAATCCGCCTCAAACTGTGACGTTCAAAAGCCCCACAAGTGGTCGCACATTTCAGTACGCCACAGGGACGAAGCTGGCCATCGATATCCGTACGGTGGGACCGTTTGTCGACGGTCAGATTACCCCCGTCACAGAGAAGCAAGGGCGAGCGTTCATTGGCCCTGATTTACTTGGATTGGGTCTGGATCGGACTTGTCGTACGACCGTTAGACAGATCGCTGAAAAAGCTTCTGCCACACGGGCAAACGGATCGCCCAATGCAGAACAAGATCCGGTAGTTTCTTCTGACGCAGAGGAAAAGGAAGCCTATGGCGCCGCGTACTCGTTAGCGGAATTCCTAAAAGTGGTTCTATCTAGCCCAGAACTTGTCGATATTCTTTGGAGAATTGCAGACAAGCCCTCCGCATGGTCGGTCATCAGAAATGGCGGAAGTGTGGCGGTCGGTATCAATAGTGATGAGGACCCCGCTGCGGTAGACTCAGCGAGGTGGGCTCTACCAGGATATACTCTCTTTCGGTTTCCTGTTGTGATCAGACTCAATCAGAAGCCTGCATTGCGCTGTGCTCTCATAGTGACTTCACCACGTCCGCCGCTTCTGACTTGCGCCGGCATAGTCGGGATTGCAGCCGAGCCTGCGGAGAATTCGGAAAAGCGCCTCGAAATTCGAGTCGTAGCGGCCCATCGTTCTGCGCATTGACCCAAGGAACCTATTCCTAGGACCGGAAACCTTCCGGTTGAAACAAAGCGGGCCCATGAACATTTGGCGCTCCACCTGGGTCACTTGCCTAAACTCGGTCGCGCCCGTCCACCGAAATGTTGATTACGATATTGCTTTTCAAACGTTCTAAGGTACCTTTCTTCGATGAAGTTTGCCTGGGACCCCAGGAAGGAAGCCACCAACCTTGCTAAACACGGAGTACCCTTCTCTGAAGCTGAACAAGCGTTCAGCGATCCGCTTGCCGTCGCCGCGTTCGATGAAGTGCATAGCCCGCGCGGAAAGTCTGAACTTCGTTGGTGGCTCCTCGGAAAGGTTGGAGCGCGCGTTATGCTTGTCCGATACACTCACCGTCCGAACGGAGTCATCAGGATTATTGGCGCCGGTTACTGGGAAATAGGAGCGAAAATCTATGAAGAAAAAAATAACACCCGTTGAGAAGCCGCAGTTCAATAGCGCGGGCTATCAGGTCAACATGAAGGACCTGAACGGTGAACCGCTGCCCAATCTGGAGAAGCTGCCCTTCCGGCCGTTCAAGCACGGCGGGGCAAGGGTCGGTTCGGGGCGAAAGCCGTCGGGACGCAAGGCTGTCCTCCTGAGACTTAGCCCTCGGGTGATCTCGGGCCTTCGAAAAGAAGCTCAACGAGACCACAAGACCCTATCCGACGTGGCTGAAGAACGATTGGCACGAGTCTGAGAGCGAATTCACAAGTTACGACTGACGCTCTCGCGCAATTCGGTTCGCATCAATATCTCCTGACTTTGTATGCCCTTTCCAGAAGGAGCCTATTCTCATCATTTTGATCGGACTGGCTCACTGGTTCGAGTCCAGTAGCGTCCACCATTTCTGTTAGGGTCTACACCAAAGTCCCTCTTCACTGCCGGATGCTTGACCATGGCACAAATGAGACCAGATTGAGCACATGGCAAAGACTACTCTTCTTCGGGCGCGTGTAGATATCGATCGGAAAAAACGCGCTGAAAAGATCCTTGGGCGATATGGCCTCACTCCCGCCCAAGCCATCAATGTCTTTTATGCAAAGGTTAACGAGAGCAACGGACTCCCCTTTGATTTGCGACCGAGCGAAACGGCAGATTTGTTAGCCGATCCTGAGTTCAGGAATTACCTGGTGCGATTGAATTCCGGCCAGGTCAACTACACCGACGCAAGTGAAGTCCCCGTTTGAGATTATCGGATCAAGTCGTTAGCGCACTCAAGGCATTGCATCCGGGCGTGAGGAGAGACATTCGCCGTGCGCTCGATGAGGTTAACGCTGGGAAAAATCGTGATGTTGCCCGGTTGACAGGAGAGCTGGCGGGATTATGGCGTCTGCGCGTCGGCAAACATAGAATAGTCTTCCGTTACGACGAAGCAGGCCAACTCATGGCCGAGTATTTAGGGCCGCGAAGCACCATCTATCGTACCTTTAGGCCGCCAAAATGAATTAGGAGTAGGGAACCAAACAGCAACCATACCTCCGTCCACCTCAGAGATGTACATCTATCGGTTAGCCACGGCCTTCGCGAGGGCCTCAAACTGCGCCCTCAGAGCGGCGATCTCATCTTCCTGCTTTGCAATCGTCTTCGCCTGCTCCTCGACCTTGTCGTGCTGCTTCCGAAATTCGTTGAGCAGCATGGCATTCACGGCGGAATAACGGACCGTGTAGGCTTGGCTCTTGGCATCGCGCACGACCAAATCGGGGGAGACCTTCTCCACTTCCTCGGCCACGAGGCCGAATTGGGGCGTTCCCTTCGGGTCAATCTCCGTCTTGTACCGGAATGTGACTGGGCGAAGCGATAGGATCGCCTCGCTGTCGGTGCCCATGTCGTGAATGTCTGTCTTGTAGCGCTTAGAGGAGTTGACCGTGCCAAGCTGACCGCTGCTGTCTACGTAGACCTCCGCCCCGCTCGCCACAGTGACACCGGAAATCCCCGCGACAAATGTCGCACTTTGCAATCCTGGCTCTCCAATGCGGATTGTGAGGTTCTCCGAAACTGGATATGTGCCACCTTGAGTTTGGTTGCCGATATAGATGTTGTCAGTTCCGGTATAAAGGTTTCCCCCTGCGTTGTAGCCGATAGCTATGTTTTCATGGCTGCCTGACCCATCCGAGAGATTGGCAAGGGCATTTACGCCGAAGGCGCAGTTCTGAATAGAAGATTGAGAACTGATGCCTTCGAGAGCCCCGTCGCCCACGGCTGTGTTCTGGTAGCCGCTACTGTTTAAGAGGGCACTGCAGCCGACGGCCGTGTTCTGGTAAAAGAGTTCCCCGGACCCGAGTGAAAGCGCGGCTTGGCCTAAGGCCGTGTTATAGGTTCCACTCGTGTTCGTCTTGAGAGCGCCATTGCCAACGGCAGTGTTGTAACTGCCCACGGGTTGATCATCTAATAGGCCACCGACATTGGCCATGAGAGCCTGGTAGCCGACGGCCGTGTTCTCG
>CAYNLL010000241.1:0-5426 GCA_964398015.1 uncultured Opitutaceae bacterium
CGGACGCGGATGTCGCGACATTCACTCTTCCGCGAGAATGCCAGCAGCCGACGACGGGCGTTCGTCGCCGGCAACAGGAGGACCAGGACGGCTGCGGCGACGATCGGGGTCAGCAGCAGGAACCCATACACCTGGTTGCTCACCTCCTGCCAGGACGAGAGGTGGAAGGCGGCCTCCCGCTGCCCCTGGATGAAGGGAAAATACCGCATGAGCGACGGCTCGCCAAGGGTGTAGCGCTGAAGATGGTAGGGGACGTTGCTCAGGGACGACAGGGGCCGCGCCAGCGCGGGGTCCTCGGAGACGGTGTGCTTCAGGCCAAAATCGAACGGATCCCCGAAGCGGTGATAATTCCAGTATGCGAGCAGGGCGCCGATGACGGCCATCGGCAGCAGCGTCCGAATCGCCCGCAGTGCGCGCCGCGGCGCGCCCTGCGCGGCGGCCCAGGACCGGAACAGGACCCAGCAGGCGATCGCCGCTACCGCGGGAAAATAATTGGGACGGCACCCCATGGCGAGCGCCGCAAAGCCCGCGGCGAGCGCCAGGGGAAGCACCGACCGGGCCTCGCGCAGCTCGTAGGCCGCAAGGGAAAGCAGGCTCAAGGCAAGGAAGGCATAGGCCGCGGCATTCTCGATCTCGTAGATCGCCGGCCTCCCCATCAGGGGCCACGTGCCGCTGGCGATGACGATGGCCGCGAATGCAGCGCCCGACAGAATAGCCGAGACTCCCCTAATTCCCCGCCGGAGTGCCAGGAGGAGGATCCCCGCATAGGCAAGGTAGCCGACGGCACTGAACACGATTATCGCGGCCTCCGGCGACGGGGCGGCGCCGGTGGCCTTGAGCCACGGGACCATGAAGGCCACAAAGGGCACGATCCCGAAATACATGTAATGGCGCCCGTGGTAGAGCGAGGTGTCCAGCAGGGGATGCTGCGGGTCGGGTGCATCCCTCAGATAGGACTGCCCGTGGGCCAAAGCCTCCGTGTAGGCTGAGCTAAGGCTGGCATCGCCGATTTCGAGGCCACGGGGCGTCAGCCCCAGGAACCAAACTTGGAAGAGAAGGCCGGCCCCGAGGACCAAGAGTATTGCCGCAAAGTGGCGTTTCACGAGTCCACCCTAGGCGAGGGGATCATATTCGCCATATCCCGCGAGTTGCGCTGCGGCCAAAGCAGGAACCTTCAGGAGCCATAATACTCGCGGTACCAGTCAATGAAGCGGGGAATGCCCGCCTCGATGGGGGTCTTTGGCTCGAAGCCGACATCGCGGGAGAGATCGGCGACGTCGGCCGCCGTGGCGATCACGTCGCCGGGCTGCGCGGGCAGCATCCGTTTGACGGCCCTCTTGCCAAGGCACCGCTCAATCACCTCGATGAAACGCAGGAGCTCGACCGGGGTATGGTTGCCGATGTTGTACAGGCGGAAGGGTGCCGTGCTCGAGGCGGAGCTGGCATTCCCGGCGGACCACCCCTTGTCCCCCTGCGCCGGCCTGTCCATCACGCGCACGACACCCTCAACCACATCGTCGATATACGTGAAGTCCCTTTTCATCCGTCCCTCATTGTAGACGTCGATCGCCTTGCCTTCCAGTATGGCCTTCGTGAACAGGAAATAAGCCATGTCGGGGCGCCCCCAGGGCCCGTAGACGGTGAAAAACCGGAGGCCCGTCGTGGGAAGCCCATAAAGGTGGCTGTAGCAGTGCGCCATCAACTCGCTGGCCTTCTTTGAGGCTCCGTAGAGGCTGACCGGGTGATCCGCAGCCTCGTGCGCCGAGAAGGGCATCGTCGGGTTGAGGCCGTAAACGGAGCTCGAGGAAGCATAGACGAGGTGAAGCACCTTGGTGTGGCGGCAGCCCTCGAGGACATTGAGGAAGCCGGTCACGTTGCTCTCAATGTAGGCGTGCGGATCTGTGAGCGAAAGGCGGACCCCCGCCTGCGCGGCCAGGTGCACCACGACCGTGGGACGATGGCTCGAAAACAGGCTGGCGACGGCTGCCTGGTCGGCAACGCTGACCCTGTGGAAAGAGAAGCCCGGCTGTGCCGAGAGCAGGCGCAGGCGGGCCTCCTTCAGCCCCGGGTCGTAATAGTCGTTCACATTGTCGATCCCGAGCACGGCATGGCCGTCGCGCAGGAGGCGCTGGGTGACGTGGAAGCCGATGAAGCCGGCGGCTCCGGTGACGAAGATCATGCGATGGGGTAAACTGGGGAGGGGAGGGGCAGCAGTTCAAGATAACTTTGGGAGAAGGGGCGCGCCTGCCGCGGATGGACAACTGTCTGCAAATGGGGATACTTAGCCAGATCATCCTGCTCCGATGCAGATCCGTAGCGGCGCCAGGATTCACTCGCCTCTCCCGATCGCCTCATGTTCATCCGTTTGACGGCCACCCTGGGCCTGTTCGCCCTCGCTTCCCTCAATGCCTTTGCAGCCGAGGGCTTCACGAGATGGACCATGCTCAATGTCACGCCCAATCAGGCGCAGGCTGACTGCCACCTGCTGCAGATGCCGGACGGCTCAAATGTCCTTATCGACATTGCTGATGCGGCGGACGTGCCGAATGTCGCAGTCCCGCTGTTGCAGAAACTGGGCGTCCACAGGGTGGCCCTGGTCGTCATCAGCCACTTCCATAAAGATCATTATGACCGGCTTCGGGACCTCATCAGGTCTGGGGTCGTCGTCGACAGGGTGGCCATCAATGTACCGGACAAGCAAGCGGCGGCCCTGGAGTCACCCTCTTGGGGGTGCGACTTGGATGACGTACATGCAACGCTTGCTGAGCTTCGGGCGCGAAGGATCCCGTACTTCACGCCCAAGGCGGGCGACCGGATCTTTGAGACGCGAGATTCGGGCGGCACGGTAGTCAGCCTTGACGTACTCTGTGCCTACGACGGCTTCAATACTCCGGTCGGCGTGACCGATGTGAATGACACGTCGATCGTGTTGCGCCCTTCGCACGGACCCACCCGGGCCCTTTTCACCGGGGATTTGAACAACAAGCTCGGCACCTATTTGGCGCAAAACGGCATGGACCTCAGAGCCGACGTCCTAAAGGCGCCGCATCACGGCGGAGAAGGGACTGTGCCGGACATCTTCTTGCCAGGACCACTTCACCGTCACCATCATGAACGCGATCACCCAGCAGCGCATCGCCCACGGCTACATCTTCTCGGGCCACGTCAAAGGCGCTTTGGTTGTCTCCTCGGTGCATGCGCACGCGGAATTTCTATTATGATGCAAAAACTCCAGTCTACGTCTCCGGCATGAATGGCACGGTCGCTGTCACGCTAACTGCGGGCGGTTATCGGATTGATGCTGAACGGTAGTCCCGCGCTTCCGTAGTCTACTTTTGGGCGTCTGCCGGGACCCAACGCGCGTAATGGATCGAGTCGCGGATCAATCCACGATTCCCAACCAGCGCGAACACCAGCGCAAGGGCGGCGAGGAAGCAGAGCCTGGCTGCGAGTTCCCGCGCGTTCCGTGGGTGCCAGAAGACCAGGAGCACGGCCGAGAGCAGTATCATCAGCATAAGGGCGAGATAGCCGGTGGATATCAGGCACCTCTGAACGTTGCGGAGACTCATGCCTTCGGCGCGGATAGGAAAGGGGAGTGTGACGGAAACGATCGGGTCCGTTGAGCCGGGAGCGGACGTGATCATCCAGCCGTCGGGATACGGTAGGATGGACGCGACGCCGCCCGTGCTGGTGAACATCTCTCGGTCCAACCGGCAGATCTCGGATTCTCGCCGATCAATTATCCTCATTTGTTTGATGGTGAGGGTGCCGCCATCGGCGACTGGATTCATCCGGAGGCCAACAATGGGGGCGTCGGGCAAGGGGAAGGTGTACGTATAGGTCTGAACAGTCGGAGAAATGGTGAAGCGAATGGAGTCGAACTCATTGAATCCGCGGGTGGTGTCATAGTATACGCGAACTTCACCATTCTTGTCCGAGGCGCAGGCAATCTCCAGGTAAAGAATTCGGTCACCAGGGTGGTTCAGGGGATACCACTCGAGCGGAACTGACTGCGGGAGGGAAAACGCTGCGGCGGCGACAATGCCAGCCGCCGCCAACCGGCCCCAGCTGGGCCGCAGCCAGTCGTTGGCGCGGTCATCATTGGCATTGGGGTCGCTCATGCCTTATCAAACCCAGGCACCGTCTACCGCACAAGATGCAAGGTCACTTGGCGGAGGATGCCTGACATGGATTGGGTACGGCCCCGCCTGAAAACGGCGGCCCAGTCAGGCGCCACGCGTTGACCGGCCCAGGAAGATTCCCAGCAGGCTCAACCCGGAACCCAGGGCGCAACCAAGAAAGGCCCCCACCAAAGCGGCAACGGCGAGTGAGCGGTAGAGGCTCGTCGAATGTACCTGTGCGCTCATTTGGATCGCATTTCCGTACTCTTGGTCAGCAAAATCAGAATGGGTTTTCCGTACGTTGGCCACAAGGCGGTTGTAGGCCGCTTGCAAATTGCCGAGTGTCGCCTGGAATTGCTGCATCATGGTTGTTTGGTCGGCCTGAGCCCCCTTCTCGAAGGAGAGCAAGTTGTCGCGGATATCGGACACTTGAGCCTTTTGCGACTGGAGTTGCTTCACCTTGAGTCCAGCCTGGAGCGCCTGGCGCACAAGGAAGTTGTAGGCGTCATTGGCCACTAGCGAATCAACCAAACCCTGGTCGAGTATTGGGGTCTCCCCTGGGCGGGCTGCAGCCTGCGATTTCACGCCCAGCACGTAATTCTGCTCCCTTGTTTGGGCCTGCGCCAGAAGATCGCGCACCACCTTCTCGTCCTCAAGCGCGTGTTGCTCCTCGTATCCAAGCTGCCTAAGGTAGTAATCCATCTTTAGCAGGGCGTTCTTCCTGTCCCGGGCCAAACCATTTTGGCGGATGAGTCCGAGCGACTCGTTGAGGTCGAGTTGCGAAAAGAGACTCACCTGCTCGAGCAAATCCTTGAAGGAAAGATTGGTGCTCGGCGAACGGAACGTCTTGGCGATCTCAATCTGGCCTTGGAGATAAGCCGTCAGGTTGCTTACCTCAGAGTCGAAGACGATCTCGTACTCCGGGAGGTCCGCCCCCTGGAGAGTCGCGAACGCTGTCCCGAAGGCGACGGGCAGCTGGCCGTAGGTGCGCTTGAAGTTCTCCCGGGCAACGTTCACTATCTCCACCAGCAGGCGTTCGCGCTGGATGCCCGTCATGGGGAAATTCCGCTCCACGGCGAGTGTTACCGTGTATTCATCGGGCAAGTAGGGCGGAGGCGTTTGGCCTGTCGCACGCAGACGATCGCGAGCCTTCACGATATTGTCCGGGATAATGCCCTCAATGCTGATTGCGCTTCGAATCTTGCTTTGTGCATCCTCAGAGGTGTCGAGCCCCTGGCGGCGCATCGCCTCGGCGATGATTGCTGGGGCCCTGAGATCCTCGGCCTGGAATTTCGATCCGTCCGG
>CAYNLL010000242.1:0-5419 GCA_964398015.1 uncultured Opitutaceae bacterium
GGCGCGAACGGAGGTGGGAACCGGGGCAAACGTCGTGTTCGCGGGTTTTGTCATCGGCGGATCGACGGCCAAGACCGTGCTGATCCGCGCCTCCGGCCCCGCTCTGGGGCTCGCCCCCTTCAGCGTGCCTGGCGTCCTGCCCGACCCGCAGCTCACGCTCACCAACGTCACGACGACCCCCTTCGCCGTCATCGCCACCAACGCGGGCTGGGGCGGAGACCCAGAGATCGCCTCGACGGCCGCCTACGTCGGAGCGTTCGCGTGGGTGGCGCCGAGCAACGACTCCGCGCTTCTGGTCACGCTTCCACCCGGCAACTACACAGCCGGCGTGCAAGGGGTGAATGGTGACACCGGCGTCGCTTTGATCGAAGTCTACGAGGTCCAATGAGCGCACCGAGGGGATGGCGGCAGCCGATGGCAATGCCCCCTGGCGAGCACGAACCCTAGAGCGGCGCCCGTTTGATCCCCTCCACCCGGTCGAAGTCGCCGTCGACATCGACAGGCGTAGCGGAAAAATTACGTGCCGTCGCCGCTATCCCTGCGTCGTTCCCCTCAAGGCGCTTGCCTTTGCGCATCAATTCCTTCGCTGCAGCGCGCGCACGGCCAACTCAGCTGCGCCCGGCGCCAATTCTCCGACAGCAACGGTGCCGCGGCAGACATCCTCCGCCCTGTTCCTTCCCAGATATCCGCGGACGGGCCCGGCTCCGTTCTCGGCCAATCCTCGTTCGGGGTCGATTAGAGCGCGGGTGTCGAGCAGCAGCATCGTTCAAGCGCCGGGCCTTCGAGTCTCTACGACGAAGCCGGTCCTTCCTCAAGCGCGCCCGCCGGAAGGCCGAGCGCCAGGGGGCCGTATCCCCTCATCCCCCGGCAATGGCGCCGATGATCATGAAGGGCTCCCTCCCCTCGGCCACGGCCTGGGGCAACGCCGCGTCCACGGACTCATGGGACACATCCTGCCCGCAGGCAAAGAACCTTACGAACGGCCGGCGCCGCTGGGTGGCCCGGTCGCGGATCGTGCCCGCCAGAACCGGATAGGAGGCCTCGATCGCGTCGATCACCGAACGTTGGGTGGCCGCGCCGCTCAGCTCGAGGACCAGGGCGCCCTCCACCCCCGCCAGGTTCCGCAGATGGGCGGGGAGCGTGACCTTGATCATGGAAGCGTCTGCACCTCGACCGAGAGCACGGCGGGGAGGTCGTGGACGATGGGCTCCCAGGAATCCCCGCTGTTCGCCGAGACGTACACCTGCCCGCCGGTCGTGCCGAAATAGACGCCGCAGGAATCGAGCGTGTCGACGGCCATGGCGTCGCGCAGCACGTTGACGAAGCAGTCCCTCTGGGGAAGGCCGGCCGTCAGCGCCTCCCACTCGTTGCCTCCCGCGCGGCTCCTGTAGACGCGCAGCTTCCCGTCGGGCGGATAGTGCTCCGAGTCGCTCTTGATCGGGACCACGTACACGGTCTCGGGCTCGTGGGCATGGACGTCGATGGGGAACCCGAAGTCGCTCGGCAGGTTTCCGCTGACCTCGCGCCAGGAATCGCCGGCGTCGTCGCTGCGCATGACGTCCCAGTGCTTCTGCATGAACAGCACGTTCGGGCGCGACGGATGCAGGGCGATGCGATGGACGCAGTGCCCGACCTCGGCCGTGGGATCGGGGATATGCTCGGACCGCAGCCCCTGGTTGATCGCCTTCCATGTCGCCCCGCCGTCGTCGGTCCTGAACGCCCCCGCCGCCGAGATCGCGATGAAGATCCGCCCCGGGCTCTTCGGGTCGAGGAGGATGGTGTGCAGGCACATCCCTCCCGCCCCGGGCTGCCAGCGCGGCCCGGAGCCGTGCCCGCGCAGGCCCGCAAGCTCGCCCCACGTCCTGCCGCCGTCGGCCGATCGGAACAGGGCAGCGTCCTCGGCCCCCGCGTAGACGACCTCCGGGTCCGTGAGCGAGGGCTCCAGGTGCCACACCCGCTTGAATTCCCAGGGATGAGCCGTCCCGTCATACCACTGGTGGGTCCCGGCGACGCCGGCGTAGGTGAAGGCATTTCCCACCGGCTCCCACGTCCTTCCGCCGTCATTCGAGCGCTGGATCAGCTGCCCAAACCAGCCGCTGCACTGTGAGGCGTAAAGCCGGTCCGGGTCCGCGGGGGAACCCTTCGCGTGGTAGATCTCCCATCCCCCGAAATGGGGGCCGTCGATCTTCCACGACTTGCGTTTGCCGTCTGCGGTGAGGACGAATGCCCCCTTGCGTGTGCCCACCAGTACCCGGACTGTGCTCATTTCCGAAATCCTCCCGTTGTTGACCCGCTGTTTCGCCGCCGGTTGCGGCATCGTCTATGCCGCCCCGGGGTGGCCGTGTCTATCGCGAAATCCCCTCCCTCCCACCGTTACCGGCAAGGGCAAAGCGGGGCGCGGCCTACGCCGGCGGAACCGACACGACCTGCGTTCCCGACTGGGGGGAGAAGGCGTGCTCCGATTCGACCCCCGAGGGCCACCGCACGCGGATGCGCCTGGGGGGGGTGCGCTCGCTCCAGCCGAAGAAACACGCGGCCGCGGACTGCGAATAGTAGCCCGAGCCGGCGTAGACTTCGCCCACCTGGGAGAGGCCGTCGCCGTGCTCGAGGGTGATGCGCGCCCCGACAGCCCCTGGATTGCCGGCGGGACCCCTGAGTCGGACGCAAAGCGACCGTCTGCCGGCCATCCCGTTGCTCCGAAAGGCCATCGTCGTGCTGTTGTTGCGCGAGATGAGGAAATCGGGCCAGCCGTCGCGATCGAGGTCGGCCACGGCGAGGGCCTTCGCGTCGCCCGGCACGACCAGGCCGCTGTCGGCGGGAGCAACGGGCGTGAACCCGCCGCGGCCGTCACCGCGAAGCAATTGGCCCAGGCCGCCGTCGAAACGGCCCACCGACGGAATCGGCGAGTACGAATTCTGCACGGCAAAGATGTCGGCATTGCCGTCGCCGTCAAAGTCCCCGGCGACCAGCCCCTGGATGGGGGAGATCTGCGCCATCCGCGGCAAGGGCTCGAACCGGTAGGTGCCGTCGGGTTGGCTTAGGAACACCCCGCTCCGGAACTCCGTCGCCGAAAGGCGCCGCGCCGCGGCAAGTCGGTCCGCGCCCAGGATCTCCTCCAGCGTGGCCCGGGCGTAGAAGTCGTTCCTGGGAAACCGCTTCAGTATCCCCGGGATCACGGTGCCGAGATCGCGCCGGGTGCGCCGGGGATAGACCCTTCCCCCCTCCCAATAGGCTTCGATCAGCTGGCTGCCCCCGTCCCCGTTGAAGTCCCCGTAGTAAAGCAGCGCGGGATGCTCCCGCGTCGCTCCGTAGGGCGTGTTGAGGCCCACGTTGCCGACAACGTAGTCGGGCCGGCCGTCGCCGTTGAAATCCGCGGCGGCAATCGAGTTCCACCATCCAGCACCCGCCGCGGCGAAGCCCGCCCTGTCGCTCCAATCCTCGAACGAATGGCCGCGGTCATTGTGGAAATACTTCACCTGGCCCCATTCAAGCGCCAGCAAGAGGTCGGGCCAGCCGTCGCCGTCCACGTCGCTCCACAGCGCCCCGTTGACCATCCCCACCTCCCTCAGGCCGGGAGCGACCTGCAGGGTCACGTCCTCAAACCTGCCGCCGCGGTTGGCCCACAATGCGCTAACGGGCGCAAGCGGGTACTGCCCCGGCACGACGCGTCCCCCCAGGAATAGCCCCAGGCGCCCGCTGCGGTCGAAATCCGCCGCCACGGCAGCGCCGACGCTCACCGGGAACGCGGGCAGCGCGTCCGCGGGACCCGGCCCGAATCCCCCGCGGCCGTCGCGAACGTAGAGCCTCGGCTGGTATTCCGCGGAGCCGGCAGGAAGGCTGCTTCCCGCCCTCGTGACCAGCAGCTCCTCTCTTCCGTCGCCGTCGGCGTCGAAGAGGAGAAGCGGCCCGTCGTTGAGCGGGTCGCCTGTGGCAGGCGCGACGCCAGTGGCGCCCAAGAACCCTTGCGTCGTGCCGGCAAGGAGGATCCGCGCGGGATCCAACGGCGTTCCGCCCAGAACGGCGTCGTCCCTCCCGTTGCCGCCCGCATCGCCCACGGCGATTGACGGCCCCCGCCTGTTCTGGCGCATCGGCAGCAGGGCCTGCTGGACCAGCTCATCGACGGGACTCTCCCGTGAGGCGAGGGAGAAGCTTGCCGCCAAGCTCACGTCCGAGAACAGGCCGGGACGGGCCTCCTTTGGCGGTGCCGGTGACGCAGGCGCGGACGGCTCGGTGATCGTGAAGCGGTTGTCCGCGGCGAGGCCCGAAAACGACTGGACGTGGCCGCTTGGCCAGGAGACGGTCAGGCGCCTTATCCGGGTGTCCGCGCCGAGGCCGAAGTGCAGGATCGGCTCGGAGCTGGAGAGGACGCCCCGGGCGAGCACGAGCACGCGCACCTGCACGCCAGAGTCCGTCTCGATCCGCACGGTCGAGCCGACGCCAAAGCGGTTCGAGCGGCTCCCGCGAAGGGCGATGACGGCGCTGTGCCCGGTGTCCTCATCGTTGCGCAGGAGCGTCACGCATCCCTCGAAGTTGGCATACACCAGGTCGAGGTTGCCGTCGCCGTCCAGGTCGCCGAAGGCGGCGCCAAAGCTCACGCCCTTCTGGTTGAGGCCCCAGGCCGCGCTGACGTCCTCGAAGCGCAGGTCGCCCAGGTTGCGGAAGGCCAGGTGCTGCTCAGCCATCACGGGGCCCGCCTTCTCGATGAGCACCTTCTCGGCCGGGGATTCCGCGAGGTCCTTGCGGGCATGCATGTCCGCATTGTGCAGTTCGCGGTTCATCCCGTTGGTCACGAAAAGGTCGAGGCGTCCGTCGTTGTCGAGGTCCTCGAGGCGCACGGACCAGGACCAGTCGGTCGCCGAAAGGCCGGCCAGGCACGCCGCCTCCAGGCAGCGGCCCGTCCCGGTGTTGATATAGAGCGCATTTCGCATGTACTGGGGGGCCGCCTGCGAGTCGTCCGGCGGATCCATCAGGGTGGCCCGAATCAGTGCCATCCCGCGCTGGTCCTTCTGGTGCGAGGTGGCCGCCATTTCGGCCACGAAGAGGTCGACCAGCCCATCGTTGTTCACGTCGCCCAGGTCCGAGCCCATGGACGAATAGGGCATGTGCGGCACCACCGAGTCGATGGCGTCGGTGAAGGTCCCGTCCCTGTTGTTGTGGTAGAGCTTGTCCGGCACGGCGAAGTCGTTCGCCACGTAGAGGTCGGGCCAGCCGTCGCCGTCGTAGTCCCACCACACGGCCGAATGCCCCTGGGCCTCCCCGCTGATCCCGGCCTGTCCCGTCACGTCGGTGAAGGTGCCGTCGCCGTTGTTGTGGAAGAGATAGTCCCTCTGGCCCGCCGGGTGGCTCCCGTCCAGGAGGTTGGTCTGAATGAAAACATCGAGGAAGCCGTCGCGATCATAGTCGCAGAAGGCCGCCATCA